>DASRSQ010000617.1:0-6280 GCA_035656475.1 Gemmataceae bacterium
CGCTGACCAGCCAGTTGAGCGCGATCAGCAGTCGCGTCTCCCACAGGTCGAGTTTGAACAGCATCATGATGCCGACGCACCAGACGAAGAATGCCAGGATGAACCCGCCGTAGGGAAAAAGACTGACAACGCTCGCGATGGTCACGAGGACAAATGCCTTGACGAGCGTTACTTGCAGCTCGCCAAAATCGAACGCTTCGAACCATATGCTGCTGATGTACATGGCCACGACAAAAGCGAGCGTGCTGACGGGGAGCACGATGAACAGATAGGCGGCCATCGCCTTGAGAATGTGCCCCGAGGGCACGGCGATCGCCAGCACCAGCAGAACGAACTCGATGGCGACGAAGGCGCCGCCACCGCAGGCCCACCACAACCAGGATGCGTTTTGTTCGCCGCGCATTGCTTCGCGGCGCATGCGCCGGTCCTCGCGCGGCGGCAGGTTGTCCTCGATGTCATCCATGAAATCGTCGACCTGACGCCGCTTCGTCACGGTCGGCGGCAGGACCGCCAGCGTTTCCGGCTCCACGACCAGAGGCGCATCCTCGGGCACCACCTGATAGGCCGCCTCTTCCTGTTGCGGCGCCTCGGCCGGCATCGCGAAGATCGCCTTGCACCTCGGACAACGCACCCGCTTCCCCCGCAGCGATTCGCGCAACGTCAGAGGGCCCGCACACGACGGGCACGCAACCGTTGCGGACTCGTCCACTGTCTCCACCTCGACGACCGGCGGCGGCGCCTCGAAGATGCCCGCGCATCTCGGACACTTCACGCGCCGCCCCTCCATGTCCGGGCCGACCTCGAGCTGCGACGCACACGATGGACATGCAACGTTCATGAATCAATCTTTGAAGTACAGTGGCCGGACACCGCTTGCTCTATTCTTGACCAAAAAACAAAACGAAATGCGAACGCAGCCGCCGCACTCCGAAAGTTGCAATCTGCATGCAACCTTGCGTTCTCGCAAATAGCAAGCCCCCATTTTCACTTTTTCGTGAATCCTCGCCTCTTGCAATCGTTTCATGAGCTATGTTTGGTATAGACGGAAATAGCCGCCCTTGCATCCCGTAATTGTTTGCTGCATTTGGTGACGACCATGCAACACCGGCGCGATGTGATTTTGAATCAGCCCGCCTTGATCCCGATCGCGGGCAACTTCGACCGTAAGCCGCGCACGCTCGATCGTGATGTCACGACCATCGGACGCGCCCGCGGCACCGACCTCTGCCTGGAAGCCAATGAAATCTCGACGCTCCACTGCATTGTCTATCGATGCCCCGACGGATACCGCATCCGTGATTGCAACAGTCGATGCGGCACCCGCATCAACGGCGAATCGGTCAAGAATGGTTTGCTGCGCGATGCCGACATCGTCAACCTGGGGCCGTTCAGTTTTGAGTTTCGGCTGCCACCGGAGCTTTTCCCGCGTGACGGGGCCAAGCTCGATCCCGTGCAGGTGGAGCACTGGAAAGAATCGCGGCGCCGGCTAGCTCTCCGTGCCCTGAAGCTACGCAAACGCGTGGGGGGCGGGATGTCCGGCAAGGAGCAGGAGTGGGCCCAGAAGGCCAACCTGCTCAAGGACAAGATCCGTTGCTACGATCAGCGCCTGAGTGAACTGGAAGGCGCTGAAGAGGAATTGACCCTCGAACGCAATCAGCTGGCCAAGGAAGCCGAAAGCCACAAGACGCGCGTGCAGCAGGTCGAAGCCGAACTGGCCCGCCGTCTGCGTGAGGTCGAGACCGAAATCCGCCAGCGCTGGCAAGAGTTTCAGCAGCGCTGCAAGGCTGAAGAAGCCAAGGCGAACGCCGTGCAGGCGCCCGCCGCGCCCGATGGACTCGTCGCCCTCATGCGTCAGGAAAACGAAGATCTGAGCCGGCATTTGCACGGCCTGGAACAACAGTTGAGTCGCCAGCAAGAACAGTTGCAGCGCGAGCATCAGGAGTTCACCGCCATGAAAGAACAATGGGTCCGAGCCCAGACCAAGTCCTCCGCCGCTCTGGAGGAGCAGCAATCCTCCATGACCGAACAAGAGAACCACCTGCGTTCGCAAAAAGCCGAGCTGATGCGGATGATGGGCGAAGTCCGCAAGATGCAGGAAGAGCTTCGCAAACAACAGCGCCCCGATGTGCGCTCGCTGCAGGACGAACTCGACAAGGCCCGCCGCGACAACGAAGAGCTCCGCGCCCTGGTGCAGCGGCTCGAGCAGAAGAATAGCGCCCCGGTGGTGAACGATGACGTGCGCCGCCAGTTCGACGACCTTCACGCCGAGATCCAACTCCTGAGCGAAGAGCTACAGGCCAAGGAGAAAGCCGTCGCCGACCTTCAGCACGCTCCGGCTGACACCGTCGATTCCGCGGCACTTGTCGAAGAGAACAACCGCCTCAAGAAGCAGGTCGAAGACCTGACCAAGGCCAAGGCGTCCGCGCCAAAGAATGCCAACGATCTGGATCGCTATGAGGCGGAGCTGAATGATTTCCGCCGTCAGCTCGAATCGGACCGCACCAAGCTGAACAAGGAAGTCGAGATGTTGCGCGAGCGCAACAAGGAGCTCGACGAGGCGGTGCGCGAGATGGAAATGGAAATGTCGAAGGAACGCGCCGAACTCGCCCGCGAGAGGATGCGTCTCGACCGTGTCCGCGAAGAAGTGAAGGCCGACAGCGAACGACTGCAACGCGAAATGGCGGTGCGCGATTCGATGGCCCCGGTCCAGAAACTGCGCGACGAGCTCACCCAGAAGCAGCCCGGCGGCAAGGTCGCCGAGAAATCGATCAACGACCGCCTGCGTGGCGTCCGCAATCAGCTCAACGATACGGTATCCTGATCAACGAGCCGTGGCGGGTCGAGCGCATGCGAGCCTCACCATCCTGGTAACACGTTTGCTGCCACAACGGTGGGTCTCGCGTTGCTCGACCCACCCTACGAATCCGATGGCGGCTCGAGACTGAACTCCACTTGCACGTGCGCCAGATCGTTCGGCGTCACCTCCAGATGGACGACGTCGCCGGTTCGGCTCGCCTCGAGCACGAACTGGCCGCGCGAATCGAGCACCACCGCACGCTGCGGATCGCGCACGCAGCGAAATTCCGCCAGGCCGCTATAATTCGCACACTCCAGAAACCGCGCAGTAATCGCGTCGGCGACTCCCTCGCTGCTCGCGCCCAGCTCCATCTTGCCCGGCTTCATTCGCGTCAGCAGCAGGTTCGGCGCGTCCACATGAAACAGCCAGCCTGACGCGCCAATGTGCGGCGGGCCCTTGGTCGTCGGCACCACCGCCAGCGGCGAGGCGTAACCCCACGCTGTCTGCATTGGCACTTCGCGGTCGAACGCGATCCCCAGCTCGAACACCGTCGTCTGCTCCCCCTCCGGCACCAGGATCACGTCGAGCATTCGACCGCCTTGCTTCTGATGGAACGGCAACCCACACGGCAGGATCAGCGTCGTCTGCGCCTCCGGCATGATCTTCGATAACACCGACTTCGGCGGGGCCGGCGTGCGAATGTCGAGATAGTCTGGCGTCTGCGGCCGTGGATGATGCGTGATGTAGCCCATGCCATTGAAACCACGCACCAGCATGTTGCGCTCGTCGCGCCATGCGAAGCGAGCGCCATAGTACGCGTGCCAGCCATAACCCGACGGCGGCTGCTGGGGCGTCAACTCGATTCGCATTTCCAGCAGCGGCCGGCCTACCCACAGACGCAGCCGTTGCTTGAAATTTGCCAGCACCTGGTCCTGCTCGCCGAGAATGAACCCTTCGGAGACGATCTCCGCCAGCGCCGGGCCTGTGCACGTCGTCTTGATGTCCTTGGCGACCATGCGGCTGCCGGGATTGAAGACGAGCATCTGGCCGAGCCGATTGATGCGCGTCTTGTGATCGCGAATCGCCTTGAGCCCGCCGCTGACCGGATCGACCTCGGCCTCGAAATGATCGTTGCGAATGACGGTCGTCTGCGGATCGGCGAGCCGAACCTTCGTCGTCATCGCCGGCGTGCCCGGCGGTCCCTCGCGAGGCAACCACGCGAAACCCAGCGCCGGCACTTCGACGACGGCACGCAGCCGCCCGTTGTCGAGCTGACATGCCTTCACGATGCCAGCGATCGGTAACGGATGCGCACCAGCTTCGACATCGATCACTGCGCGACGCGCAAAGCCGCACGGGTTCAGGATCATCCAGCCTGGCTTGTTCGGTTCCGCTCGCGATTGCAATCGTTCCGCCAGCGCAACGGTGACCCGTCGCTCGAGATCGTCCAGCTCCGCCGGCGTTGTCAGCGTGCTCTCGGCCTGATTCTCGATTGCCGTCAGCTCTTGCTCGATGTTGAGCGTGTCGCGGATGCCGCTCAGCGAGCGATGCAGCGCCGCATAGGTCCAGCAGGCATCGATGCGGCGGCGCGTGCGCAGATGACGCGGGAACATGCTGACCGGGTCGGGCAAACCGGCGTTGATGCGCTCGCTCAGAAAATCGAAGTGGAAATCGTCCGCCGTCATCATCGACGGATACTCGTTCGGCATCACCTCGCCGAGGAAATGCGAGAACGTCGTCCAGCGGCCGAGCAGCGGCGCGAGCCTGGCCAACTCCATCAGGTCCCGATACCAGACCGCCGTCGGCTTGTCGCGATGCATGAGGAAGATCGTCGCGGTGTGATCTTCGCGCGTCGTCTTGAACCAGTAGTGCCCGAGGTTGAAGAAGGTCTCGACACTGTCCGCATAACGCGGATGGCGCGTGAACGCATCGACCTGCTTGCCATCCGACGACGGCCAACTCACGACGACATTCGAATAGCTCGGCACTCCGGAGTTCTCGTCGAAGGTGAGGAAAAGTGCCTTGGCCAGGCCGTTGGAGTTGAGCAACAGTGGCAGGTGCGGGTGATAACCGAAGCGTCTGCGTGCGAAGACGCGGATGTCGACGCCGAGCAGTTCCCGGGCGCGATCGATGCCGTACCGCAGGTTCCAGAGTTGCGAGTCGATGGGCAGCAGAGCATCCTCGCGTTCCTGGTAGCAGCCGCCGAGGATCTCGACGCGATCATTGGCGATGGCGTCCTTGAGCTGGGCGAAGCGTTGCGGCGCGTGCTCGGCGAGGCGTTCGAGCGTGGCGGTGGCCGCGATGAAGTTGCCGGTGATGCCGAAATCAAAGCCCGCCGGCCAGCCATGCGCGAGGGTCGCCTCATCAAGAAAGGTGACATCGAGCAGATGGATCGTGACCGGATACAGGACTTCGCGCGCTGACAGCAATCGCGCGGCGGCGGCCTGCAACCATTCGCGCCAGCTCTTGGCCGGCGGCGACTCGGCGGGAGGGCCCTGCTCCCCTCGCCCACTGGGAGAGGGGTCGGGGGTGAGGGGCGGCTCCTCGGTCAACGGCGGCGGCGCAGCCGGCGTATAGGTAAGTCCCCCTAGCGACGCGACCGCCTGTTGCACCTCGTCCCAGAACGCCGTCGGATCGACAAGGTTCTCGTGCTCCATCGCTTCGGCGAGAGCTCCGAGCATCTGATGGCCCCACGCCAGGCCGAAGAATGGACCGAGATCGTCGGCCGAGATCTGCGTGCCCTCGCGCCAGCCGAGCGGCGCGACGCCTTCCGCATGCAGGGCCGCTTGCAGATTTGCCAGCGTAGCTTGCCGATCGGGCGTCGCCTTGAAGACGATGGCCCCGGCCTGGCGAACGCGTTCCTCCCAGTCGTCGGGTAGGTAGGCGGGAGGCGATTCGGGCAATGCATAGATATGGCCAGCCTTCGGCTGTTCGTGGTCGTACGTCGCCTCGCAGCGCGGCGGCGCCTTGGATTGCCAGAGCAGAGCCGGATGCCAGAGTGCGGTGAAGGCATTGAGCCAGCTTGCCATGTCTTCATCGGACATGGTCATCGCGTACTGAGCGGGAAAGCGGTAGGGGCTGAGCAAAACGAGGTCGTGCGTGTTCATGGTGTGGGTTTATCAGTCATTCCGGGCAAAAGCAACACGCGTGTGGGCTTCTGATCAGCGGTCAGTGAGTTTCACCTTTGGCAATTGCTTCCCGAGGCGCTCAATGCCGCCCAGGGTGATTTCGGTGTCGCCGAGGAATAGCTCCTCCAGGTGATTGAGCTTGGCAAGACTTACGATGCCTGCATCGGAGATCTTGGTCCGGCGAAGGTCCAATACGCGCAACTGCGTCATTCCGACTAGAGCAGTTAACGTTTTGGTGTGCGGGTTATTTTAGGTAATATTACCGCCTGCAATATGGAGGTTGTTCGCAGGAGGTGACGCATGGAGGCGCTCCCGATTCGTTTTCGTTCGCGCGTGGTCCAAGCGTATGACAAGG
>DASRSQ010000618.1:0-10233 GCA_035656475.1 Gemmataceae bacterium
GCAGCTTTCATGGGGATTCTCCGGCCGCTTGCGGCTTCGCGCTCGCAGATGGAATTCGGTGAGCGCGAAGCCGCAAGCGACGGGTTAACGAAAGAAGGTCGCGCGCGTTTTCTCGGCCTGCTCCTTGATCGGGCCCTGGCCGCTGGCTGAAAGCTCGTCCACGCGCGTGTAGATGTCGCGGAGACCGCTGGAAATCTCATGGTGCGCATCATTCTTGTGCTTCTCGTGCCAGGCGGCGATCGCCTTCAGCGCGTTCGTGGTCTTGGTGCGGGCGGTGAGCGGGTCATACAGGAACTTGCCATCCTTCTGCCGTTCGCGCGAGTTGCGCAGTTGCAGTTTCTCGTCGAGCATTTCGAGCAAGAGCGGCCACGGCGTCTCCACGTCGCCGCGCCGGGCCATGGTCGAGGCAGCGTTGTAGCGCACGTCGAAGCCCGGCGCGCTCGGCGAATTCTCGGCAACCTCCACCAGCGCCACCCATGACACATTGCTTGGAAACGGCGCCAGCGTCGGCAATGCGGCGAGCGGCACCACATTCTCCGGTGGCGCGTGTTCTTGCACCACCGGCGGCTCGTTGCGCCAGAATAGCAGCGTCAACACGAACGCCACGATGCAACTGATCAATGCGACCAGCAAGAACCCTCGCAGCACCAGACCTTTGTCTTCCTGCGCCATTTCAGTCTTTCTCCTCAACGCGCAGGACCGAACCCTGACCGCGGTCGTTGCAAAGCTTGAGCAAGGTGGGGACCGCAAGTTCGCCGTCCCAGTAGGTGAACGCCATCGCAGTCAGTTGCCGTAGATACTGGTCCTCCGCGTCGGCGGCGACGGCCAGCGTTTCGTCCACGCGGACGATGTTCGGGCTGGCTCCCGTGGGCAGGGCCGACCGGTCGACATAATAGAGCGTCGTCTGCGCCCACTTGCCGCGATTGCCCGATAGTTGCGATTCCTCGGTCAACGCCGTTACGATTTCCTTGCGGCGTTCGTCGGGAAGTTTCGCGAATCCTTTCATGTTTTCGCCCATGTTCATCAGTGCCCAAATGGCCTGTCGACGCCGCATTGTGTTACCATTGACATCGGGGGAATCATCGTGGCGGATGATATCGCACAACACCGGAGCGCCGACGGGGATTTGCATCTCGCCCAGAGCGCCGGCGAGGAACCCCGCGTAGTCGCGCTTCTCGCGCAGCTTGCGCCACAAGAGGTGCTTGTCTTTGTCGGTACTGTTGGCGATTTCGTCGCCGATGCGTTTTTCGTCGACGATCAGCTCGTGAAACGTCTTGTCGAGGCGATCGGCCAGCTCGAAGCCGAAGTTGACGTCGGTCTTCCAGCGCAGGGCCGCCGGCTCGGTGCGTTTGAGAATCTGGGCGAGATCATTCATGCCGCGCCAGCGGATGTCGTGGTTGTCGCTGTCGAGTTGGGCGAGGAAGTATTCCGGCTCGCGCGAATTGCGTACGAACACGGCGAAGCCGAGGAAAAGCAGGACGACGACCAGGATGATCAGGGCGGGGATCACGAAAAGTTGTGCGATGAATCGGCCCGACGGCGGCCGAACCGGCGGCAACCCGGGATCGGGCGCCGGTGTGTTGTTCGCGGAAGCAGAATCCATGAATTCGAATCCGAAGCGGAGCGAGCGGAAAAGGACATTTCTGTAGGTTTTACTAAATCAAAACAATCATTCCAGTGGAGATCAATGTTTAGCCCGGTCTCGTAGAGACCGGCGGACGGAATCCTTCCTCCGAGAATGGATCCTGTCCGCCCGCTTCTGCGAAGCGGGGCTAAACGGAACACTCATGCCGATGACGCTGGAACAATACGCGACCTACCTCGACACGCGCGACCTGACGTGGCCCGCGCCGCCGCCCGTCGAGCGCGCCAAGGCCAGGCCGCATCTCAAGCGGTTGCCCGGGATTCGTGCCGTCACCTGGAACCTGTACGGCACCTTGCTTCGCATCTTCGGCGGGCAGATCCTGTTCGAGCATCCGCAGAAGTTCGTCATGGACATCGCTCTTGAAAAGACGGTGCAAGAATTCAAGATGTGGGGCTCGATGACGCGCAAGCCGGGCCAGCCGTCGGAATACATGGGGCAGATCTATCGGCGCGTGCTCGGCGATATGCAGTTGGCGTCGTCGCCGAAGGAGCGCCATCCGGAGATCGCGGCCGAGCGCATCTGGGATGCGATCATCAAGAAGCTGCAACAGAAGGAATACAAGTACGACGCGTCGTTTTTTGGGCCGATCAACGATTACTGTCAGAAAATCGCCTATTTTTTTCCCGCCAGCCTGCAGGGGACGGCGTGTTACGATCAGGCGGCCCAGGCGCTCGAGCACGTGCAGAGCGCGGGCATCAAACAGGCGCTAATTGCCGACGCTCAATGCTTCAGCTTCGTACAATTATCGAGAGGCCTGCAGGCGCAGCATTGCCCGGTGAGCGTCGACCAGCTTTTCAACCGATCGCTGTGTGCTCTCTCGTGTGAGGTCGGCGGCCGCAAGCCGTCGGAACGGCTGTTCAAGCATTGCCTTGCCCAGCTCAGGGGAATCGCGCCGGAGCAGGTGTTGCACGTGGGCTCGCGCTTGCCGATCGACCTGGCACCTGCGAAGAAGCTGGGAATGCGAACCGCCCTGTTCGCCGGCGACAAGGATTCGCTGCAGGGGACGAAGGAGCAACTGAACGATCCCGCGATGCGCCCGGACGTCTTGCTGACGGAGTTGGGACAGATCGCTGATATCGTCAATTAGCCGCTCGCGGCTTCGCGCTCGCACATCGATTCAGCGAGCACGTCGCCGGCATGCGGCTGGGGAATGGCCATGCCGCCGGAACTGCATTTTGACATTGCCAAGATCGACTACAGCAATGTCATTGCGGACCTGGATGAGATTCGCAAGGTCAACCCGCAGCGTTTCGAAATGGAGCAACTCGACGCCATCGTCATGGTCGACACGGTCGCCAAACTCGCCGTCGGCTACAAGGATGTCCGCTACGACGAATTCTGGGTCCGCGGCCACATGCCTGGCTATCCCCTGATGCCCGGCGTCCTGATGTGCGAGGCCTCCGCTCAGCTCTGCAGCTATTACACGATGAAGTACAGTCCCTTCGAAGGAGATTTCCTCGGCTTCTTCGGCATGGAGAATGTGCGCTTTCGCAGTCCGGTTCGTCCCGGCGATCGGCTGATCCTGGTCGCCAAGCAACTCAAATTCAACCGTCGGCAGATGGTCTCCAATGTGCAGGCTTTCGTGAAGGACGCGATGGTCTTTCACGGCGATATCATCGGCGTGCCACTCAAGCGAGGCGAGGGCTAGCCGTGCGTTCGTCGCAACGCGTGCCGCTGGAGGCGCTGCAGCCGTTCCTCGTCGACGTGCCGCATCCGACTCACCTGCCGCCGGACTCGCCGCTGCTGGCGCCAGTGCCGCCATTTTCCTGGCAGACGCTGTTCGGCAACGATCGCCCCGTCGAGATCGAGGTCGGCTTCGGCAAGGGGCTGTTCCTCGTCAATCAGGGAACGACGCGTCCCGACACCAATTTCCTCGGCATCGAGATCGAACGCAAGTACGTCCTCTTCACCGCATCGCGCGTCGCCCGCCGGAACCTGCCGAATGTCAAGCTCGCCTGCACCGATGCGAAGTGGTTTCTCCGCGAACGCGTCTCCGAGGCAAGCGTGTCGGCGGTGCATGTCTATTTCCCGGACCCGTGGTGGAAGACGCGCCATCGCAAGCGCAAACTGATGACGCGCGACTTCGCCGAGCAGATCGCGCGCGTGTTGCACGTCGGAGGCTGCTTACACTTCATCACGGACGTCGCCGATTACTTCGCGGAGACGACAGCGATGCTCGCGGACGTGCCGGCGTTAGCAGCGATTGAAACGCCGGACGCGGGGGAGGCGCTCACCAATTTCGAACGCAAGTATCGCAAGGAAGGGCGGCCGATTCATCGCGCGTTTTACGAGAAGCGATGACACTTTCCGCCATGTCGATTGTGAGTTTCTGGGAGTCGTCACAAGGCCGGTACTGGACGACCGCAAGAGGTTCGGCCGACGCGTGATCAATTATGAGTTGGAACTGTGAGCCGGATTTTTTTGCGCCGGACAAGCCCGCGGATGCAGATGGTATGAAAAATTGACATTCCGTGTCCGATTTGCAGTGAGAAGATGGATTACGTTGGTGACCGCATTCGTATCCCCGCGAAGCGGCAGATCAAGGCATGGCAGAAACTCTGGGAGACGAGCCTCAAAGGAGAAGATTGGCAGAGAAGCTGGCATATCAAACACCTGGAAAACCAGATTGCCAGACTGGAAGCGGCGCCTTCGAGCGCTACGCGTGCTCGTAAGATAAAAGCGTCGCTTGTGAGTTGAAACGCAGTCATTCGGCCATGGGAGTGTTTGGTGGCGCATGATCACGAACACGGCGCGCACAACTATAATCGCGCGTTCGCGATCGGTGTCGGTCTGAACATCGGGTTCGTTCTCCTGGAGGCGAGCTTCGGACTTTGGGCCAACTCGCTGGCGTTGCTGGCCGACGCCGGCCACAATCTCAGCGATGTCCTCGGCCTGTTGCTCGCGTGGGGGGCAAGTTACCTGGCGGGCCGCCCACCCACCGCGCGCCGGACTTATGGCCTGCGGCGGTTATCGATTCTTGCCGCCCTGCTGAATGCGATCTTGCTGCTAGTCGCCATCGGCGGCATCGCCTGGGAAGCGATCCAAAGATTCGGGCAGCCCGCGGAGGTGTCCGGGTGGACGGTGGTCGGAGCGGCGGGGGCCGGTGTGGTTGTCAATACGGCCACCGCCCTAATGTTCATGCCCGGGCGAAAGAAGGATCTTAATGTCCGCGGTGCCTTTCTTCACATGGCGGCAGACGCTGGTGTTTCGGCGGCGGTCGTGGTCGCCGGCTTGGCGATTCAGTTCATCGGTTGGGATTGGGTCGATCCGACGGCAAGTCTGCTGGTCGTGACCGTGATCGCGATTGGCACCTGGGGCCTGCTACGCGAATCGGTAGATCTGTCGCTGGACGCCGTTCCTGTGGGCATCGATATGTTGGCGGTGGAGGCATACCTGGCGGGGCTACCAGGGATCGCGGCTGTCCACGACCTGCACGTGTGGGGGCTCAGTACTACTCACGCGGCCCTGACGGCTCATCTGGTCAAACCCGACGGGCGCCTCGACGACGGGCTACTGGAGCGAGTGGCCGCGGAGTTGCGTGAACGATTCGGCATCGCCCACGCGACCATTCAGCTGGAGCAGGGAGCCAAGCATGTTTGTGATCTTGTGCCACATGCTCCAGGCACGGGTGAGCCGACTGAATGACCCATCGCTGACGTGGCATCAGCAGGCCAGTCGAAGTGATGAAACCTTCCCCAGAAAGGTAAGCCATGTCTCAATGTTTCTGCCAAATGCCTTCGGGCATTTGCTTCAACGAGGTGCCCAAGGCCAAGAGCAAGCCCCAGCGCGGCACGCGCCCCGACGCGGGGCCGGAGCCGGACTTTCCTGTCGCCATTGACAAGGCGGTCGGCGCAGGCGGAGCGAACGTTGCCAAGGATGTGGTGCAAATTCAGCGAGGGCTCAACCACGTGCTGCCGGAGCTGGCCGGGGCCGACCCATTCCTGAACGATGACGGCATCGTCGGCCCCATGACGCTGGGCGCCATCAAGAAATTCCAGGAGCGCAACTTCGGCTGGTTCGATAGCCGGGTCGATCCCAATAACAAGACCATTGCTCTCATCAATCATTACCTGGCCACGCAGCCGGTGCCGAATGCTCCCCACTCCCGACAGGATCGGGTGGCGCGGGCGCTATTGCTCCTGCGGACCTGCGGGCAAACGATATTCAGCGCGGAGACGCAACTGCGAGCCGTTTTGCCACACGTCGACGCCGGCACGACGCCGAGCGGCGTCTTCGGAAAGATTTTCGAGGAGCGCATGGCGCTGCTCGACCGGCACTTCAAACTCAATGAATTCCTTCAGAAAGCGCCGGTGATCCGAACTCTGATCACTCGCTATACGGACATGCGGTCCGTGATCCAGGCGAGCGTTCCCGCCAATCCTGACCCCGAGTTCCTTTTCAGCGAATTCATGGGGGATGAACCTTTCGTCCTGGATGCGCATGGCAGCGATGCCAACGCCTACACGTTCATGGGCGGCTGGCGCCAGCGCGGGCAACTCCATCCCCCCAGCGGACGCCGACTCGACCGCATCTATCTCTGCGAATCGCTGGATCGCACTTCGGATCAAAATTACGAGCAAGTGGTCGTCCACGAGCTCGCTCACTTCGTCTCGCTGCTAGTGCCGCCGATCACCGATCTGGGTTACGGCTGGATCAACGACCCGCGCATGACCCGTCTGTCCGCGACCCAGCGCGTGTGCAATGCCCAGAACTACACCACCTATGCCATCGAGTGCCGTTATGGCCAGCGCAACAATCGCCTGGGATTGTAGGACGAGCCGTTCAACCCATCTATCACAAGAACAGTCATGCCCATGGCCACAAAAATCGCGGGCATCGTTAGAGAGGATAACATGCGACAGGTTCACTCCTCGGCAACGGTGATTCTTTTCGCCCTTGGGTTATTCCTGCTGGTCGCAACCGGAATGATCGCAGAATGTCAGGCGCCCAAAACGGACGCAAAGCCCACCCTGGGCGATGCGTTTCGCAAGTGGGACAAGGGCTTCGCCTCCGAGAAGAAGGAGGAACGCCTGAAGACCCTCCGCTCCATGTTTCCCACGAGGAAGGAGCTTGGGCACCTCTTTCCCGATCACGTCGACAAGCTGTGGCCGAAGTTCGAGGAAGGCCACAAATTCCTGGAAGAAAATGTAGAAAGTATCGCAACAGAAATCACAAATGGTGGTGCGATTACGAAGATCACGCCCATCGACGCGAGAGCGGACAAAGACTTGGCGTCGGGAGCATTCAAGGAGCTTCTGGCCATCCTTCCGAAAGACGTGCAAGTGTTCCAGATGAGCGTGTCTCGCGAGACCCGTAGCTCTACCGGCGGCACCTTTTTATTCATCAAGGATCGATGGTTCTGGATCAAGGACCTCGAAACCTTCCCGAAGATTCTGGACAAATTGAAATGATCGGATCCCCTCGCGTACAAAGGGATAGACGAGCGATCGCCGCTGTCCACGCCTTTGCAGGCAAGTAAACTACCAGGAGCCTGCGGCGTGACCGCATGCAGGATCAAGTTCGCGTGCCGCGAAAGCTCCCGTGCCTCAAAAAAACGACGTATCATTGATGCGGACCGGGTAAGGACTGCAAAGGCAACACGATCATGACGGCGGACAAGACATTTCTGCCTGGCAGCACTTCGCAGAGTGGCGCGAAAGCATTCGCCGACGCCGTGGACCTGTCGAAGGTGCTTGCGCCGTCCGCTGGCGGTGATGAGCTTGGTTGGCTCGCCCACTATCGCGTCCTCAAGGTGCTTGGCTGCGGCGGCATGGGCCTGGTCTTCCTCGCCGAAGATACGCACCTTATGCGCCAGGTTGCCCTGAAGGTGATCTTGCCCGAGTACAGCCATTATCAGGAGGCCCGCGAGCGCTTCCAGCGTGAGGCTTGCCTTTGCGCGTCGGTGAAGAACGATCACATCGTGACGATTTATCAAGTCGGGCAAGACCGCGAAGTGCCCTACCTGGCGATGGAGCTGTTGCATGGCGAGTCGTTGCAGGCGCGCCTGGAAGGAACGCAGCCGGTGCCGATCGCCGACGTGCTTCGCATGGGCATTGAAATTGCCGCCGGCCTGGCGGCGGCGCATGCGCAGGGTTTGATCCATCGCGATATCAAGCCGGCGAATATCTGGCTGGAGGCGCCGAGCGGGCGTGTCAAGTTGCTGGACTTCGGGCTAGCCCGCCCCGCCGGCACGGATCCGGGTATCACGCAGGCCGGCAAAATCATCGGTACCCCCGAATACATGGCGCCCGAGCAGGCGCACGGCGAGCCGGCGAATGCCCGCAGCGATCTGTTCAGCTTGGGTACCGTGCTCTACACGATGTGCACCGGGCAGAAACCGTTCCGCGGCAGCAGCGTGATGGCGGTGCTCGCCGCCCTGGCACAGTGCGACCCCAAGCCGTTGCGTGAACTCGCCCCGTCCGTGCCCCCCGCGCTGGACAAGCTCGTCATGCGGCTTCTCTCGAAGGATCCGGCGTGGCGACCCGCATCGGCCGTTGCCGTCCAGCGTGAGCTGGAAGCGATCGCCGAGGAATGGGCGCCCCCCACGCGAAAGCAAATCTACGGGCCCCGGAAGAAGAGCACGGGCTGGCTCCTCGTGGCAGCCTCGGTCGCGTCGATCCTGGTCGTTGTTTGCGCCGCGGGCATCGGGATGGTCGCCTACAACGCTGAGCAGAAGAATGAGCCGGAGCTGGTGAAGGAGGAGGAGCCTTCGCCGCCTTTGCCGCCGCCAGCACCCACGTTGCACAAGCTGAGCGTTCAGACCAAGCCGGAGAAGGCGGCGGTCTATCTGAACGGCAAGAAGCAAGCGCAGACGACGCCGCTGGAGCTCGAGCTGCCGCCCGGCATACACAACGTGAGGGTCAAGTTGCCGGGCTATGAGGCACAGCAAGAAAGTTTTGCGATCACTGCGGAGAAGGCGCCCGAGCTACTGACGTTCAATTTGGTCGCAGCCAAGGTGGCGCCGACGGCGACGCGCGACCTGCACATTCAGACGACGCCGCAAGGCGTCGCCATCTACGTCAACGACGAGGCGAAGCCACGTGGCCTGAGCAATGGCGTGTTCGAGATGCCGGTCGGGGCATTTCGGCTGCGTCTGGTGCAGGCCGGCTTTGAGCCGCACGTGCGGACCATTGCACCGGGGCAGAAGGAAGTCGAGGTGACATTGCAACCCGTGGCGGTGGCGCTGCGTCAACTGTGGATCGAAACCAGGCCGCCGGGGGCGACCGTCACCATCGACAACCAGAAGCAAGATCAGAAGACCAACGGCTCATTCGCTGTGACCAAAGGCAAACATGAGGTGCGTCTGTCGCTGGAGTCCTTCCCGGACAAAACGCTGATGGTCGAGGCCAGCCAGACAAAGCTCGAGGTGACCCTGGAGAAAACCCCGCCGGCGATACTGGAGGCGGCGCTGCTGAAACAAATACAAGAAGAGGTCGCCGAAACCCTTCGGCTCGGCGCCAAGGGGGACGCCAAGAGCGGCGCCAAGTACCTCGGCGCCTTGGCAGGCACTCGTGCGAAGGCCTGGCGCGATGCGGCAGACCGCGGTTCGGTGGAGGCCATGTGGCTGCTGGGACGCTGTCTATGCGATGAACTCGGGATGCCCAGGAACGAGGCTGACGGGATTCACTGGTATCGCAAGGCAGCGGAACTCGGATATCCCGTGGCCCAGAACAGTATTGGGGTGCTTTACTCGCACGGGGGCGCCGTCCTCAAAGACGAAATCGAGGCAGTCCGTTGGTATCGCAAGGCGGCGGAGCAAGGATACGCCAGTGCCCAGAATAATCTCGGCCTGGCATACAAACACGCTCGCGGCGTGGACAAGAACGAAGCCGAAGCTTTTCGCTGGTTCTCCAGGGCTGCCGAGCAAGGCCATGCCGTTGCTCAGAACAATCTTGGCCTGGCATATGAATACGGTAATGGTGTGGCCAAGGACGAAGTCGAGGCCGTGCGCTGGTTCCGCAAGGCTGCCGAGAAGGGGCTGGCCGGCGCTCAGAATAGCCTCGGCGTGTCGTACGAACATGGTCGCGGCGTGGAGAAGGATCCTGTCGAGGCGGTCCGCTGGTACCGCAAGGCGGCGGAGCAAGGAAATGCTGTCGCCCAGAATAATCTAGGCCTGGCGTATGAAGTCGGCCGCGGTGTGGCCAAGGACGAAGTCGTTGCGATTCAATGGTTCCGCAAAGCAGCGGATCAAGGGTTTGCCCGCGCCCTACGAAATCTGGGGCTGGCATATGAATTGGGCCGCGGCGTGAAAAAGGACGAAATCGAGGCGGCGCGCTGGTATCGCAAAGCCGCCGACCAAGGGAGTCCCGAGGCTCAACAGAAGCTTGGAGTGATGTATACCATCGGTCGCGGCGTGGACAAGAACGACGTGGAGGCGGTCCGCTGGTATCGTAAAGCCGCCGATCAAGGAATAGCCGCCGCCCAGAATAATCTCGGCGTGGCGTATGAAAATGGCCGCGGCGTGGACAAGGATTTGACCCAGGCAATCTACTGGTATCGCAAGGCGATCGAGGGCGGCAGCGTCGAGGCCAAGAAGAACCTCAAGAATCTTGAATCGCGAAAACCGGCGCCCGCGATTCAAGGCATGC
>DASRSQ010000619.1:0-15475 GCA_035656475.1 Gemmataceae bacterium
ATCCAAGGAAATCCGCCTGGCGGTCATGGACATGTGGAAGGCGTTTCGCTCATCGACGCTCAAGCCACAGAACGCTCCGCAGGCCACGATCCTTTACGACAAGTTCCATGTGCTGCGTCATCTGCAGGAGGCGATGGACAAGGTGCGCAGACGCGAATACGGTCGGTTGTCGGACCCGGATCGACGCTTCATCAAGGGCCAGCGGTTTGCCTTGCTGTCACGCTGGCGGAACCTCACCGTCACGGGAAAAAGGGGCTTGCGTCTGTTGTTCAATGCCAACAAGCGGCTCTACACGGCTTATCTCTTGAAGGAGTCTTTCGAGCAGCTTTGGGACTACGAAGTCGCCGGCTGGGCGCGGCGCTTCTTCGAGAACTGGCGAGACTCTTTGAAGTGGCAGCGTCTGAAACCGTTCGAGAAGTTCGCTGCCATGATCGACGCTCATTGGGACGGCATCGTGGCTTATTGTCCGCCGGAGAACAAGGTAGCGTTGGGCTTCGTCGAGGGCTTGAACAACAAGTTCCGCGTCCTGCAACGCCGAGCCTACGGCTACCGAGACGAGGACTACCTGCGCCTGAAAATCCTGACGTGCATGCTGCTCAAGATCGAGATCTAGGTTGAGTTACCTATAAATTCACCCACACTAAAACGCGAAGAGCCTCAAGAAGTTTGCACCCGGCTTGCACTACCTCCTGTCGTCTCGCGTCGCCAAGGCAGAGGACAACCTTGAAGAACGAAAGAGGCGAGAGGAGTCGAGTTTCTTGTCACATCGTGCCACGAACGGCAAGGTATTCGACTTCCACGCACTGCGAGGGCAATTCATCTCCGAGCTGACCGAAAGAGGAGTACACCCAAAGACTGCTCAGCAGCTCGCCCGCCACAGGAACATCAATTTGACGATGAACGTCTACACACATCTAGGTCTGATGGATCTGAAGGAGGCCATCGACAATCTGCCGCCACCACCATGTCAAATTGAGCGGCGGTCGGACCAGGACAAGGCATGCCTATCGAGACTCCATTACCGAGATGCCTGGTGATCCGTGCGACGAGTCGCCGCGACACGAATTGACGAACAAACGTCATTACGCAGCGCTGTTAAGAGCTGCTCGTGCTCCGCGCGAAGTAGGGCTGGGCATATCGAAGACATTGAGAAAAGTGCTCGGGCTGCATAACGACGAACGATTGGTGATCCAGTCCGCACCGCCAGGCGAGCTGCCATCAGAAAAATGCGCCAGTGGTTTACATTGAGCTTCCAGCTTGTTTGATTAGCCACAGCAGCGAACGCCGACCCGGCGGCATTTGGATCTGGATCCCGAAGTCCTGCGAGAACCCCAAGAATAACTCCGTCAGAAACAGTGGCGAGCCGCCATGCGGCTGAATACGCGGCTTGCCGGATTGATGGCCGTTCGTCACAGAGCGCCTGTTCGAGAATCGTAACTGCTCGCTTGGTAGATTTACCTGGCTTGGCGAACGTTGCCATGGCAACGAGAGCCATGCTTTGTACATCCTCGGGACGTCCGGAATCATTCTTGAATGGATTCAAGGGATCCCGCATTTGTTCAGCCGTGGGATACGCAGCCGATTCCTCAACGGGTCCTTTAGCAATTGCCTCAAGTGCCGAGAGAACCTTGCGACGTGTGCCAACATCAACAAAATCAGCGAAGTGCATCAGGGCATGCAATAGCGCTTGGCGATTTGAGCAAACGTTATCCCTTTCTGCGGCCATCCGCAAAACTGCACCAATTACTACTTTGAGTTGTGCCATTCCAATTCTGTCTCGATTCCTGGCAAGTGCGTGAAGTCCAGCCAATCCCGTGACATAGACCTTCAGCGTTCGATCTTCCATCGGGTTGCTGTATTCCATGATCACCTCAGCCACCGGTTTGGGACTTTCACCGGGTCGCAGCCACTGAACCTGCCGGGTAATCTCCTCTGCAATCTCACCTGCAGACGCCTGAAGGCGAGTTACCTCAAGCATCTCGCCCTTGCCGAAGAAACTCGCCGCCTGCGCAAGTATCCGATTCATCGGCTTGCCGCTAGGATAAAGAGAAAGAGCGAGTTTCTCTTTGACGGTGACTCCACCGCGATCGGCAAGATGACATAAGAGCCTGGCGACATGTTCGTAATCGGATATCTGGGGGCGGTCTGTGAGCAAGGGAAGTGCGGCTTCCGCGATGGCCGGAATGTCATTTGTGGGCAAGGACTCAGTCAATGGGATCATCGCACGCACAATCGTTTCTCGCTCGACGATGACGCGATTGGAATCGGCCAATTTCGTTGTCCAAATGGGATGGCTCAGTGCAATCTCGATAGTTCTCTTAGCTAGATCGATGGGAAAGCGGAATGCGAGAAATCTAATGGCCTCCCAAGCAGCCCACACGGGATTTATTCCAATAAGCGCGGTGCGAGTTTCCTTCCCCCTATCAAGAAGCCAGTTGCCCACGGCAGTGATCGCGTGTTCGGGGATTACGTCGGCAAGTTCTTTGAAGAGCTTGCACGCGACCGCAAAATGAGTCCGAAGATTGGCCACCGTAAGTAAGCGCGTCACCACTCGCTCTACGAGTTCGGGCTGCCTCGCCGCGATGATGCCTGCTGTGATCGCTTTGACAAGCTGGTCATCTGGAGCGAATACTACATTGTGGACGGCATCTTCCCACTGGTTTAACTGAACGCACTCCCTTGCAAGGAGTCCATGCGTCCATCCCCGCACGCGCCAACAGCCGTGCAAATAGGCTCGCCTGTGCTGCTGCCAGAGAATTGGGAGGGCCTTGAAGTGGTTTCCACCCTCGGCTTCTTGCTTTGCTTCGAACAACTCGCGGTAGTCAAGCCAATCAAAGTTCACCATCTGTCTCTGGTCAACGACGTTGTAAAAGAGGCTATAGCCGATCGGATGCAGTGGAAACAGGATGTCGCTGAGGTTTTGTTCGATTCCAAAACGCTCCTCGGGAGGCAAGGAAGCAAGATGCGGAGTAACCTCTTTCTTCATAATTGCAACCGACTCTTCGTCGCGCAATTCGAGGTGAAGCAGTTCCGCGGATAGAAGCGCAATCGCAATTCTGTCGTAGAGTTGGTCGCTCGACAGAATATTGATTGCTGCATTCAAGAATGTGAGCGATTCATCAAGGCGTCCATTCATCGCCTGGACTCGTTGCTTGACGAGTAGTCGTCGAACGCCTGGTGACGCGCGTTCAATTAGAAAGCGGCGTTTCAACGACGGCGAACTATTGGTCATTTGATTCGCCTCCCTCATCAGTTGCCTCTGCGTAATCTCCTTGGAGGAAATGGATTTCGGAACGTATTGCCTGCAGCCACTCTCTCTCTTCGCTATCAGCATGTGAAAGAGAATCTTCAATCGCCTGCATGGTCTCGGTGTATGCACACAGTGCGTCCATGCAACGAATAGACAAGTCGCGATAGCGCCGGAGTTGCTCCTGTGAAATATCAACTCCCGGTAAGGTTTTTCCGATTCCGCCAAGGTGATCCGACGCCATAGATGGCAAACCGTCCTCAAGGAGCCACTCGGCCGCGTCCATTGAGAACTCAAGGTGATCCGAAATCAACAGGCCCTCGCTTTGAAACATCAGCCGGCTGGAGAAAGCCATCGCGGCGCGACGACGGCCGCCGGCTCGCCACAAGTCGCCGGCAAGCATTCTGGATCGTTGAAAATATTCCTGGACCGGGACGGATTCTCGGTTGAGACCAAGTTCATCCCACTTTGCATCAAAGTCCGATTGAGACGAAGCCAGCAAAGAAAGCTGGCCAGGTGCTCTCTGTTGTTTGACGCGTGCGGAGAGTTGTTCGAGGAATTGAAGCAAGTCTGTGTGGGAAGAACCATACGGGATGGGCTCCACAGGAATGCCATGCAGATGTGTTCGCCAAGCGTCGAGTTCATCGGATCGAACCAAGATGAAGTGCGAGTGGTGACATTCTTTGAGCGTCGTTCGAGCCCAGTCCAACAACACTCCGAAATTCGGATCATCGAGTCCGGCACCGCAACCCACGAAAAGGAACGTGCCCGAGATCATGAAGCCGCGAAGAGCTGTTCGTGAAAAATCATCCCCGCAGATCTCGCCGTAGGAGCGGGCGCCCAAGACAATCGAATCGGGATGCCGAAAGTGGCCGTGAAGATGGAGCACATCTTCCGTCGGTTCACGGAAAAACCTTGTCGCAAGTGCACGCTGTCGCCACGTAATGGCACTACGCCCCGTCCCTGCTTCGATTGTGTTGTCGTAATTTGTAGTGGTCAGTTTTCCGCCAAGCGATGCGAGCGCACGGACAAGTGACGCATCCTTGGGGATGACGCTGCCAATCGACTCGGAGAGCCATGCGCCGTATAGGCCAGGTCGCTTCTGCGTTAATTCGTCAGTGATGAACTGACCTACCCCAGCGAGTGCGTGTGCAGGTGCATTCGCGCTTGCAAGTATCGCTCTCTGCGCTTCAATTAAAGTGTGGTCAGTGCCACACATGTCTTGGCATTGTTGCAAGCCGTGTTGGAGCAGGCCCTTCCAGGTCGCGCATGCGTGGTTGGCACCGGAAGCTAGAGACACACCGATTCCGGTAACGATGATCACCCGATCGGGATGGGCTATCAACGCCTGCTCCAGCTGCTGCGTCGCTGTCGCCAAATGCGGTCCTCGGCGCCGCACTCGTCGAAGAGGGCGGTCGAATCTGAACGATCTATTGGGCTGAGACGCTCGAAGCGTCGGTCGGCGCGAAGAAGCAATGTGCCGACTTCCTTGATTGTATTTATTGCAGCTTGGTCAAGGGATGCGGGCAAGTAGATGCGTCGGTTTGATCGACCGACGCACATTACGATATCGCATCTGAGGCCGCATGTGATATAATTTCATCGCATCTTCAGCGGCAGGTTGTTTCTGGTTCGCCTGCCCGCCGCCTTGGATTGCCGAGGCCGTACTCCGTGACTCGGAGCCACCAGCACAGCCCAGTGCATGAGGTGCGCTCCGATGAAAGTCGAACTCTGGTCCATCTCCCGCGTCAAGCCATACGACAAGAACCCCCGGTTAAATGACGACGCCGTCGACGCCGTTGCCGCGTCGATCCGCGAGTTCGGATTTCGCCAGCCGATCGTGGTGGACGCCGAAAGCGTCATCATCTGCGGGCACACGCGTTTTAAGGCCGCGCAGAAGCTCGGCCTGGAGAAGGTGCCCGTCCACGTCGCCAAGGATCTGTCGCCGGAGAAGATCAAGGCGTTTCGCATCGCGGACAACAAGACCGCCGAGCTGGCCGAATGGAATTATGACCTGCTGCCGATCGAGCTCGGCGAGCTGCAAGCCATGAACTACGACCTCGGCTTGCTTGGCTTCGACGAGGACGAGCTGGCCATGCTGCTCGATCCCGGCGTGAAGGATGGACTGTGCGATCCCGATGAAGTACCGGCACCACCAGACGCAGCGATCACGCAGCCCGGCGATCTGTGGCTGCTCGGCAACCACCGTTTGCTCTGTGGCGATTCGAGCAAGCCCGCCGACGTGGACCGTCTCCTGGACGGCGCGCCGATCCATCTTGTGAACACCGACCCGCCTTACAACGTGAAGGTCGAACCACGCAGTAACAACGCCATTGCTGCCGGTCTGTCCTCATTCGAAGCAACTCACCACCAGAAGATGGACGCAGCCCGGCACCCCGAAAAGGCCAAGCCGACGCAGAAGAAACTGCGGCCCAAAGATCGCCCACTCGCGAATGATTTCGTTTCTGACGAAGCATTCGACCAACTGCTGGACGCCTGGTTCGGCAATATGGCTCGCGTGCTGCTTCCTGGTCGCGGCTTCTACATCTGGGGCGGCTATGCCAACTGCGCCAACTATCCGCCGGTGTTGAAAGCGAAGGAACTCTACTTTTCCCAGGCCATCATCTGGGTGAAGGAGCATCCGGTGCTGACGCGCAAAGATTTCATGGGCAACCACGAATGGTGTTTTTATGGCTGGAAGCTCGGCGCTGCGCATCAATTCCTCGGGCCGAACAACGTCGTCGATGTCTGGTCAGTCAAGAAGGTTAACCCGCAGAGCATGATCCACCTTACCGAGAAGCCGGCCGAGCTGGCTGTGCGCGCGATGAAGTATTCGTCGCGGGCCGGCGAGAACGTTCTCGACCTCTTCGGCGGGTCCGGCTCGACGCTGGTCGCTGCCGAGCAGACGGGCCGAAACGCTTTCTTGATGGAGCTCGACCCGCTCTACTGCGATGTGATCGTGCAGCGGTTCGAGCAGTTCACCGGAAGGAAGGCGGAACGCATCAGCGTCGTGCCTGCGGAGGCCACGCCATGATCTACCTCGCAAGTCCGTATTCGCATCCTGATCCGGCAATCCGCCAACAGCGATTCCGTGCCGCGTGCGTGGTCGCAGCAGCTCTGCTTCGCGCCGGCCACACGGCCTTCTCGCCAATCGTTCATGGCCATCCGCTCATCGAGCATGGCTTGCCGACCGATTGGCAGTTCTGGGAACATTGGGGGCGCGAGATGCTGGTGCGATGCGACGGCGTGGCCGTGTTGCAGCTTGACGGGTGGATCGACAGCGTCGGCGTCCAGGCCGAGATCGCGCTGGCGCGATCGTTAGCCAAGCCTTTGGAGTTCGTGGAGCCGAGCCTTTTGAAATGGGCCACGACGCCCACGTTGGCGTTTGTGGCGGCGGAGGTGGCGACGTGACGACGAACGCGACCAACGACGAGACGCCGCGTGTTGCGGCGTCGTGGGCGAACGGTGGCGTAGGCGGGCTACGCCTTGGCGGCGAACTTGCCGCGCTCGGTCTTCTTGAACCGGGCGTCCTTCCCCTTGGTGTTGATCTCGCGCAGGATTGCGCTGTAAAGCGTCGCGTGCGGCGTCTTGCCGCCGGGGCTCGTCCAAAGCTTCTTCTCGGCCATCGCCGCGATCATCTCCTGGCAGTTCATCGGCGCGCCGGCGCCCGCCAGCACCTTCGCGGCCGCGTCGATCGCGCTCACTCGCTTTGGCGTTGCCTCGGCCTTTGTCTTGGCTTTCTTGGCCTTCTCAGTCGTGGCGTTCGCCGGCGCTTGCTTGGTGGTGTTCTTCTTTTTGGCCATGGTGATTCTCCGTTTGCTGGGTCTTGAACTGCGGCGTCGCGGACATCGCGACGCTTCGCAGGGTCAGTGACTTACCTCGCGGGCGAAGAGGGTTCAAGCGCGGTTCCATCAGAATTCAGAAGATTTTCAGGCGGCGACGGGGTGCAAGAACATGGCGGACGCCGACGGAAAGCTGAATCCGAATTCGCTTACGGTTGCGGACGCCGCACGCTTGCTTTCTCGCGCCGGAGGCGATCCGGTGACCGTTGGAATGCTGCAAGCCGATCTTGAAGCCGGCGCACCCGCCAACGCAGACGGAACGATCAATCTGCTGCACTACGCGGCCTGGCTCGTCAAGGAGATGGGGCGTGGCGATTGATCTGCGGAAGATGAAGCCGAGCGAATTGTGCCGGCTGCTGAACTCGACGCCGCTGGGCGAGGTCATCAGCGAACGCCAACTCTTCCGCCATCGCACCCGCGCGGGCCGGCGCATCGGCGACGACAAGTCCGTGGACTTATTGCGCTACCTCGGTTGGCTCGCCGTACAGCGGCATACGCCGAAACCGCAGCGAGACGATCAGTCCTACGATGCTCTGCGCGAGAGAGCGGCCCAGCGTAGCTTGATAATGTCGCGGGCCGGGCGCGACATTGGCGAATTGCCGTCGGTTATGAATCCGGAGCGCAAGGAGCAGGCGGCGTCCAATTTCCGTTTCTTTTGCGAAGCCTATTTCCCGACGGCGTTCCACATGCGGTGGTCGCCGGATCATCTCAAGGTCATCGGCAAGATCGAGCGTGCCGTTCGCACCGGCGGTCTCTTCGCCCACGCCATGCCGCGCGGCAGCGGCAAAACCTCGATCACCACGGTCGCATCGGTGTGGGCGCTACTCTATGGCTGGTCGCCCTTCGTCGCCCTGATCGCTGCCTCGGCGGACCGTGCCCGCAGCCTCCTTGGTAACATCAAGACCTGGCTGGAAACCAACCCGCTTCTGCTGGCAGACTTCCCGGAGGTCGTTTTTCCGATCCACAAACTCGGCCGCATCACCAATCGTCAGCAGGGGCAACTCTATCACGGCGAACCGACACGCATCGAATGGACCGCGGACAAGATTGTCCTGCCGACAATTCCGGGCAGTCGAGCCAGCGGTGCAATCATGACCACGTCAGGCATGAAGGGCAGCGAGATCCGCGGCCAGAATCATGTCTTGGCTGATGGCACCGTTCTGCGGCCTCGCCTGGCGATTGTTGATGACCCGCAGACTACTGAATCCGCCTGGTCCTTGTCGCAATGCCGGCAGCGCGAGCACATCCTGGCCAGCGACATCCTCGGCATGGCGGGCCCGGGCCAGAAGATTGCCGCCGTCGTTTGCTGCACCGTCATTCGCCCAGGCGACATGGCCGACAGCTTACTCAATCGGGACAAGCATCCGGACTGGAGCGGCGAACGCACCAAGATGGTCTACTCGTTCCCCACCAATGACAAACTCTGGGCGCATTACGCCGAGGTGCGCGCCAACAGCCTGCGCAACGATGGCGACGGAAGTCCAGCCACGGAGTTCTACCGGATTAACCAGGAATCGATGGACCTCGGCGCGGTCGTGGCTTGGCCTGAACGATTCAATCCAGATGAACTCTCGGCCATCCAGCATGCCATGAACCTGAAACTGCGCGACGAAGCCGCGTTCATGGCCGAATACCAGAACGAGCCGCTCGTCGATGACAGTGCCGGCAAGAATGAACTGTCGGTGGAAGAGATCGCAGGCAAGGTGAACAGGCTTCCTCGCGGCGCGGTGCCGATCGGTGCCACACGAATCACCGCGTTCATCGACGTGCAGGCCACTCTGCTCTACTACGTCGTCTGCGCCTGGGACGATGGATTCACCGGCTACGTCCTTGATTATGGCACTTACCCGGACCAGCAGCGCCGGTATTTCACCTTGCGCGACGCCCGCAATACTCTGGCGGTGGCGACGAACGTCAGCGGCCTCGAAGGCCAAATTTATGCCGGCCTCGAATCCCTCACACAAAGCCTTTTCGAACGGCCCTGGCAACGCGATGACAGCGCTGCCATGCGGATCGAACGCTGCCTGATCGACGCCAACTGGGGCCAGTCGACCGACGTGGTCTATCAATTCTGCCGCCAGTCCAAGCATGCGAGCGTGGTGATGCCGAGCCATGGCAAGTTTGTCGGCGCGTCAAGCCAGTGCCTGACCGAGCGTGAGCGGAAGCCAGGCGAGCGTTTTGGCTTGAACTGGGCGATTCCGTTGTCGAAGGAGAAGCGCGGCATTCAGTACATGATCTACGACACGAACTACTGGAAGAGTTTCATCCACGCCCGTCTGGCTGTTGCCATGGGCAATGCCGGGTGCCTGTCACTCTTCGGTGATAATGCCGAGATGCATCGGATGATCGCCGAGCACTTGAGCGCGGAGTATCGCGTGCCGGTGACGGGTCGAGGTCGCATTGTCGATGAATGGCGAATGCGGCCTGAACATGGCGATAACCACTGGTTCGACGGCGTCACTGGCTGCGCCGTGGCAGCGTCGATGCAGGGGAGCAATCTCGAGGGCGTGCGCCCCGTGCACCGGCCGGGAAAAACGCGCTATGTGGATTACTCCGAGCTCTACCGAGAAGCGCGGGGGCTGCAATGATGGCATCGAGTGCCTCCGAAATGAGGTCCTTGACGCTAACCCAGATTCGCACGCGACTGGCACGGAACGCACTCACTTCGTAGGAAGTGGTCTGTTTCGCTCATTTGGCGTCAGTTGATGAACTGGGCACCTGGATTCCTGGTTGTCGAGGGACTTCGATGGTTGCCTGAACCGCCAAGGCGGCCAAAGCGTCTGTTGATAAGGGAGAAGATCACTCGGAGAGGACTGGCGAATGTCCGAACATGAACATTCTTGCGCCGTTGCAAAGCGGTTGCCGTCTCACCAGGACGACTTTACCTGGGTCACTGGAAAACCATTTAACCACTTCTTTTGCCCGCTCCTGCATGAGGACCAGCGAGCCGAATTATGCATGGGCCACGTTATCAACGAGGCGTGCCCAGGCTCCTTCGGCGGTCGGGTGGTGCAACGAAAGGATGTAGACAGCTGGTATGGCCGAGTATTTGAAGCCGACTTCATAACCCGCGTCAGGCTGTCGACAATGGGTCTTGACAAAGCGATGCAAGATCCGCGGTTGCGGAAGAAAATACCAATCCGTCTTTTTGTTGGGGATGTAGAAGTGGAGAATTTCCACGACAACGGAGTTGAGGTCCGCGGACAGACCTCGGTAACGTTTGAGGTTGTCCCTGGGGTTCTCGTCAGCCGAAAGGTCAAGAAATCACGCGAGGAGCTTGAAGCGCTGAAGGGTGAACAGCGCATCGAAATCGGCAGGAACGACACCGCGGCAATCCGGGCCATTTCGCGTACGTCCTCGCCGGTGCCACAGCCAACGTCCAGAAGTCGGTCACCCGGTTTGACCGCCATCTGCAGCATCAGCTGGCGCTTGTAGCCCCGAAAGGATTCTTGGGCAAAGGTTGCGTCGAGAAAGCGGACGAAATGACTCGGATCACCCGTGTGGTCGATCGCGCCGAACTGTCCAAGGTCGGTGTTGCTCATGATGGCGAGTGCTCCCTGCGGGGTGGACGGTCTGCCGTTGCCAGGCCCGGCTCCCGACAATCACCATATCCCAGCCGGAGACGCCGGCCATGAACAGCGACGAAATCACGAAGCCCACCTCAGGCAACTCACCGGGCAAATCAAGAAACGGCTCGACTACTTCGAGAAGCTCCTCGCCAGAATGGATGCGCTCGGTTTTTCGACAAGCAGGATGGCTACTACCGGCTTGTGAAAAAGACTCGCGATGCAACCAGCGAACTATGGGCGACGACGTTGTACTGCCGTATTCAGCTGACAACTTTCGCGTTGTAAGCCATTGAAATAGGGAGATTTACGCGCAGCTACGAAAGGTCGGTTGGAATAGGACACCTCCAGGGGCGCGTTGTGACTTTCGTCCCAGGAGGTGTCGCCATGAAAGACATTGTTAGGGTACGCCCGCTTCGCCCTTACGAAAGATCAAACTGCGCCGCCTGAAAAGGTTGAGACGCAATGCCGTGAACAGTCGCAATGCCCGCATCATCCTGTTCGGCGTCGGCCAACCGGATACGCGACCATCTTTACGGCGTCGCATGGACGCAGCAGCTTTCCGACACTTTCGGGATCGGCCTCCGGATCCATCCAGGCCAGCGCCGTCGAGGATGACAGGCATGGGTCGTGAACCTGCCGGGCCAGGTTATTGGCGTCCGTGGTCAGGATGGCGCAGGTCACCAATTCCTCGCCATCGCCGGTCCAGAATTCTCACAAGCCCGCGAACGTGAATGACGACACTTGAGGTCTGGATACGAGACTCCGTGAAGAAGTGTTTTGCAAACTTCAAAACAGATTCTTGACTCATCCGATTACTCCGTTTACCGTAAGTGGTGAATACATCTGCCCGTACCTGCCGACCGGACGATCGGGCGATTTCTTTGGTTTAGGTGTGGAGTGTGCGTAACAGGCAACCGCGCCGAAGTGCGAGATTGACCTCGAATGCAGCTGCGCCGAATTCGCCCACCGCGAAGTACTGTTCGGAATTGGTGATATGGCGCATGAGATAACGATATTCGTTGGTCGGAATGAGAAGGCATTCGAGGGATGTGAAGCTGTCACTCCATGATGGACCGTTGCCATCGGTGTCCTGGGAGATACCGATGGTGATCATTTTTGGGCGGAGGTCCTTGAGTGCCTCGAGGATTTCTTCGAGAAGTTCCTCAAGTGAGCAAATGAATCGGTTCCAAGCAGGAAGCATGGGAAAGACTCCGGCTTCCACCGTTCAGGCCTGACGAGCCGTTGTAGCGGCTATCGCGGTGGGGGGCATAGATGTAAAGGGCGCTTAGAATGACGCTGGCCTGAAGATCGCTCCAAGCTCGTGCTTCAAGATAAAATGAGCTATTTGAAGATTCGTCGAATCATTGACCTTTTCGGTCCGCATCTTTGTCGTGCCGTCGGTTTTTTGAAACTCGCAAAAAGAGTGAAAGGAAGTCGCAACAATGCAAGGGCGTGGTGTGCTTCCGAATGGCGAAAAAGTTCGCGAGCTAAGAAAAAACAAGATGGGATGGTCGCAAGACAAACTTGCGGAAATGGCAAAATGCTCGAAAAGAACTATTGAAAATGTTGAACAGAGCCGTTCCGTCAATCCTGGGACGCTTCGGGAGATTGCAGATGCGCTCAATGTTCAGTTTTGCGAAGTCGTCGAATCGTTGGATGGCAACCACAATACTTTGGATTCGTTCGCCCTTGGCCTGGACAACGGCACATTGATGGCCGCTTCTAACCAGCCTGGCAGTCCCAACGGCACTCCCGTTGACGGGACGAAGCAAATAGAGATCACATTGCCCGGGAATCTCAAT
Source organism: Gemmataceae bacterium (assembly GCA_035656475.1). Lineage (GTDB taxonomy): Bacteria > Planctomycetota > Planctomycetia > Gemmatales > Gemmataceae > SIAQ01. The sequence continues at coordinate 12,461 of DASRSQ010000619.1, forward strand.
CATTTCACAGCTGAGGACCAAGAGAAGATCATTCAATCCATTAAGGAGTTGCTCAAGACTGACGCGGACATCAAAATCAGAAAGGTTGGTTCGGGGAGCATCAAATTGACGTTGGAGCTTCCGGTCGATGACGCTGACAAGCTGATCGAAGCGTACATTGCGGGCCTACTTCAAGAGAAGCTTGGCATAACGAACGTCGAGCCGGTCATTCTGGAAACAGAAAATGTCCCGACACCCGTTCATCACGAAGTGTCCTCATTTCGCCCACCCTGTCGATCCCTCTTAGGCATAAGTATCGTCGCCACTGGAAGCTTCGTTCCGGATGCGGTCCTAACCAACGAACAATTGCATCACCAACTTGGGTTCGACTCTGATTGGATCGTCAAGCGGACCGGGATCATGGAACGACGTCATGCTCTCCCACACCAGGCGACAAGCGACCTGTGCGTCGAGGCCGCACGTCGCTGTTTGGTGAATGCCCCAGTTTCTCCTGGCGCAGTGGATTTATTGTTGGTTGCGACGTCGACCCCAGACATGCTCATCCCGTCATCTGCATGCTATGTGCAATCAGCCCTTCAACTCAAATGCCCGGCGTTTGACCTCCAAGCAGCGTGCGCTGGGTTTGTGTTTGCGATGATTACCGGAGGGGCGTACATCAAAGCGGGAATTGCCAAGTCCGTGTTGATAATCGGAGGGGAGTGTCTTTCGCGGATCGTGAATCCGGAGGATATCAAGACCTACCCAATTTTTGGCGATGCCGCTGGCGCTGTGTTGCTCTCCTCCGGAAACCCGAAATCTGGCTTTCTCAGCTTTTGTTCGGGCACCGATGGGACCGGTGGCGACCTCTTTCTTCAACCCGCAGGGGGAAGCCGTTTTCCGCCAACTCATGAGTTAATTGATAAAGGTCGTCAGTACATCACCATGGATGGGCGCGGCATGTTCCGATGGTCTGTGGCCATTCTCTGCGATTCCATCATGGATGTGCTCAAAGATGCTGACGTTTCGCCGGATGACGTTGATTTGTTTGTCGTTCAGCAAGCGAATTGCCGCATTATCAATGCGGCAATGGACGTCCTTAAGATTCCACGGGACAAGGTCTTCCAAAACATCGAGAAGTACGGAAATACTGGTGCGGCGTCAGTGCCGCTATCCCTCGATGAGGCCCGGCAAGAAGGAAGGATCAAGCCCGGGAATCTGGTCGTCCTCGCCGGTTTTGGAGCGGGACTTTCGTGGGGTACGGGCTTGATGAGGTTGACTTAAAGGTCGCACAGTCGCGTAAAAGTGAGCCGAGTCATTTCCGAACCGGCAAAAAATGCCTGGATGTGTTGGTCAACGATTTTCTGATATACGTACCGCGCCACCCCCAGCTTCTTCCGCCGCCAAATCACCGCGATCGGCGTGCACTTTAGCTTCCGCGCCAGATCCACGTCCGACATCGTCCCGAGGAGCTGATCCCTGGCCGGCGTCCACGTCGACCGGACCGCCGGCGCCGCGTGCACGGTGTCGCGCCGTTCACGAAACGGGCGCCGTACTTGAGAAAGAACTTGCCAAGCATGTCGTGCCCCAACCGCACGCCGCCGGGCGCCAGGGCGTAGGCATACCCCAGTTCCCGAAACAGAGTCAGGAACGCCGACTTGATGAGCGTAACAAACACGGCCGCGGGTCAGTGCCAGGTGGTCGGCGTTGACAACAGCGTCGCCATGATCGAAGAGGCCAAAAAGCGCGGGGCACCGCCCAATGTTGAGTTTCGCATCGCCGAGGCAACCAACCTACCCTTTGCAGATGGAAGTTTTCAGGCCAGCCGAGCCGATCGCAGCTTGATGCACGTGCCGGATGCACCGACAGCCATTGCGGAAATGGTCCGCGTGACGCGCGGTCGAGTCGTTGTCTACGAAGTAGATTTCGAGACGGTGACTATTGACGTGCCGAATCGGGACCTGGCGCGCAAGATCATTCACTGTTGGTGCGACGGTTTCCGGGAGGGCTGGCTGGGGCGGGAGATGCCGGGGTTGTTCGGTGCCATGGGCCTCACGGACGTGCAAATCATCCCGCACGTATTGCGACTAACGCCGGCACTGGCGCTGCCGATCATGGACCAATCGACAACGGAACGAGCGGTAACGGCAGGCACAATTACACGCGCTGAGGCGGAATCCTGGCTGGGGACACTCGACGAACTGCAGCGGAGCGGCCGGTTCTTCGCCACGCTGACGGGCTTTCTCGTCTGTGGCGTGTCATCAGGCCTGCCATCGAAGTGAACATCAGGCGCGCCCGAGTAATGGAAGCCGTATCCGCTGCGTAGCGCATATCCTTGCCTGGTCCCAACTCCTGGCCGCGCACCTCCGGCAGTTCTCGCACCCGGTTGGCACCGACGCCAGCGAGTGTTAGTGTTTCTACTGATGGGCCAGAAGGTTACAATCTTATGAACGGAATCATCCTCCAGGAAAGGAATCCCATGCCCGCCAATTTTGGCCTCCTCGTCCTTCCCTCTCTCCTTCTTCTCCTTGTCGCGCCGCTCGCCGCCCAGGACACCACCAATCCGAACATCCGCTTCGGCATGCCGAGCCCGGCCAAGGCCGACTCGAACCACCGCGAAGCGTACCTGGTCGCACGCCCGCAGTACGTGCTCAGCTACAACGCGAAGACGCGCACGCCGAACTGGGTGAGCTGGGTCCTGCGGAAGCCCCCGAGGATTTGCGCGGCTTGAAACTGTGGTCGCCGTCCTTGAGCCAGAGAAATTCGACTTTGGGTGACAGCCTGTTACCGTCACTTCGCGTTACCATCGTCACGGTGTAGATGTTTTTCCTATCTGCACGACATCTTGCAGCGCCTGGCAAACAATCCCGAGCCAGCGCTGGCGCAACTGCGCGACTGGCTGCCGGACCGCTGGACGCCGCCCGCCCTTGCGAACAATTCTTAGCCGCAAATCGAGCGGCCACATTCAGAGGCCAGTCGGCCCCATTCATTTCATCCTGAACCCGGGTGCGTTCACCGAACGCTTACAGTCCCACAGCA
>DASRSQ010000620.1:0-4063 GCA_035656475.1 Gemmataceae bacterium
ATTTCCAGGGCATAGTTCACCTTTCGGCTGGCGCAGAAAAAACCGGCTCAAGAGCCGGTTCCGTTACGTCGGGAAAACTGATGAATGCCGGTTCTCGCTATCACCACCCCACCTGGAACACATACACCCAGCCCGCGATGACCGTGGTGACAACGCCGATGCTGGCGATGCGTAGCCAGGTCGTGTAGCGGCGATGCGTGTACTCGTCGACGCGCACATACCCGACTGCGGCGAGCAGCAACAGAGCGATGCCGAGCATGCCGCGCGAGGTCCACGTCTGGCGTTCGCTCGACACGGCTTTGCGCTGCGCTTCCAGGTCGTGGCGGACGACGTCGTTCCACCAGTTGGTGTCGGTGCGGAACGGCATTACCCATTGCTTGAGCGGTTCCTTGAACGCCTCGTTCTTGACCTCATCGCCTTCCTCTCCGCGTTCGAGCAGCGTGCGGGCGAAGTCCTCGGTCACGACGAACGAATCCATCGCGGGCTTCTGCATCGCCATCAAGCCACGCACACGTTCAGCCGCGTCCTTGATTGCCATCGCCTTGGCCTTCTCGAGCGTCTCGCCGAAACCGATCGCCTCGCGCGGCAACTTCCCCACCTCGGGTTCCAGACGCTTCGCCTGCGCATTGCTCTGCCCGCAACACACCCACAGGCATGAGATGCTCGCCAGGCACACCAGTACTTTGCACATGATCGATTTCCTCATTCCGCGTCCTCATCGATGGTTAACCCGGCCGCTTACGCGGCACGGCTCGCCATCGTCTAGAACATCATTCACGCGGTTGCCAGGCGCACTTTCTTGTTCTTGCGCCCCGGCACTTTCTCCTTCCAGGGACACGAAACCTGACAGATCACCGATGCCATCACCATACTCGTGAACGCAAGCTCGCGCTGCGGATGGCTCGGCAGCAGGAACAACAACAGATACGCCCAGAGGGCCACGGCGATGGTCGAAATCACCGAGAACCGTTTCGAGCGATACGTCTCCGTATCCTTCCACCAGCGCAGCACCAGGAACATCAGGCCGAAGTAGCCGAGGAAACACGCGATGATCGGCATCGACGTGTTCTCCGGATAGATGCGTCCCGCCCACGACTTCCGGACCGCCTCGCCCGCCTCCCCCTGCCAGGGTTGCAACACCTCGAGCCGATTCGGCGGCGTCCACGGCATCGGCATCTCATAGCCTTCGAGCCAAAGAGCGAACAGGCCGACGCCAAAGCCAATCGTCATCAGCAAGAGCCGACGCGCCCACGAATCCTCGGCGTGCTGCGATACCCAGAGCTTGCTCGGGATCAGCACGCACCAGGAGCATGCGACTGACAGGAAGAACGTAGGGGCCAGCTTCGAGTAGTCGCCGCCGCCGACGATCAGGGTCCACGCGACCGCCATCACCGCGGCGACCACGATCGAGAAGAGCAGGATGCCCGACAGCTCCGACCAGCGTTGCTGCAGGATGAGCGTCGGCGTGACCGGAATCACGCTCGGAATCTCCGGATTGGGCGTGTTCACGGGCGCCGGCTTCACGGGCTGCACGGGAGCCGCCTTCCATTCCGCGTTCGGATAGACGACGGCCGCCACCGCCTTGGCCATTTCGCCGATCGTCTGATAGCGGTTGGCCGGGTTTTTCGTCAGTGCCTTCTCGATGACCGGCACATACTCCTTCGGCACGCGCTTGAGGTCCGGTGGCGCGGTCAGATGCTTCATCAAGATCTCACCCGCCGATTCGCCATCGAACGGAACCTGGCCGGTCAGCATCTCGTACAAGAGGATGCCCGCAGCGTAAATGTCGATCTGGCGATTGTAATTGCCGGTCGAGATCTCCGGCGCCATGTAGTGGACCGTGCCGACATCCTTGGTCATGCCAGCGTGCTGGCTATCGGCCATCAGCTTGCACAGGCCATAGTCGCCGACCTTGATGATGCCGTTCTCGAGGAAGATGTTCCCTGGCTTCAGGTCGCGATGGACAATGCCATGCTCGTGCAGGCAATGGATGGCATGAGCGAGGCCGTTGAACCATTGCGCGGCGAGTTCCGGCGCTACGCCGTTGGGGTGACGCGACAGGATCGTCGACAACGGCTCGCCGGCGACGTATTCCATGACCAGCCAGTGATTGCCGGAGGCGTCTTCACGCACGTCGTAGAGATGGACGAGGTTCGGGTGTTTGAGATTGAGGCACTGCTGGACGCCGCGCATTTCGATATCGAGGTTGGAGCGAATCCACTTGAGGGCAACTTCTTTGCCGCCGTCGGTGACCGCGAAGTAGACCTCGCCGAACCCGCCCAGGCCGATGCCGCGCTTGATCGTGTAGCCGGGCAAGGGTTGCTGTCCGCTGCGATAGGTGAATTTCATCGTTTTGGCTCCAAGTTTAGGCCCGCCTCGTAGAGGCGGGGCTAAACAAATGCTTCAACTCTTGCCCATGCGTTCGAGCGTCAGCGATATTTGATCGGTCACCAGCGTCGCTCCCGCGTCGAGCGGGCCGCGTTCCTGGTGCGTCATGCCGTTGATCTGCAACACGCCAGGCCAGCGTGCCGCCAGGCCGTTCTTCTTGCGATACAGGATCAACGCATCGTTCATATCGGGCACTTGCACATGCGCCTGTTCCTGCGGCCCGATCACCAGCGTGTCGGCCATCAGCAGCACGCCCTGCACCGGCTCCGCGAAGCGATGGCCGCTGACCATGTCGAGCCGGGCCGAGGTGCTGACCGGGACCGGTTGCCAGAACTGCAACTGGCACGTGTTGCCCAGCGTGATCCGGTCGCTCGATCGCAGTAATGCCTTCTCCGTCTGCTGGCCGTTGATCTGCACCTTGCGCGGGGCCTCCAGGAAGTAACCTTCGGGGTCGCGTTGGATCGTTGCATGGTGCCGGGAGACGTCCGCGATCAGGGCGATGTCGACCGGCGTTTCGTTGTGCGTCTTGCCAATCGTGATGCGATGGCTCAGGCACACCAGGTATCCGCCGACTCCGTCGATCCACAGGGCGAGCGTCGCCTGGTGATCACGCAGATTGTTCATGCTCGGAGCGGTCGGTTCGTTGATCACGGGGCACCAATCAAGGGGTCCGGCATCAGACGTCAGGGGCCAGGGATCGGGGTTGCTGCTCCCTGACCCCTGACCCCTGTTGGCTGATCCCTACTATTATAGCCGACCTGGATTACTTGTTGTTGGCCACGTTATTGGCCTCGCCTTCCAGGAAGTTGCGGATCGCGTGCAGATCGAGCGGAGCCGCTTCCTGTTCGAAAAGATTCAGGCCGCCGTCGTTGCGTTGCATGTCGATCACGTTTGCTTCCGCACGCAGCTTGTCCTCGAGCTTGCGAATCGCGTCTTCGATCTGCGTCGTCCGGCTCGTGTCGATCTTGATGTCGCTGGCGATGCGAGCAACCTGCAGCGACTGATCCATCGCTTCGAGCTCCGCGATGCGGGCCTCGTATTCACGCTTCTTGGCCACGACCTTCGCGAGCTGTTCCTGCGTCGCGGTCAGCGACTTCTCCTTGGCTTCCAGGACCTGGCGCTTCGTCTTGAGGTTCAGCTCTTGGGATTTCACGAGCTCGGTCTGGCGCTGAATCTCGCCCTTGTAACGCTCGACCGAAACCTTCGTCGTGTTGAAAACGACGAACTTTTCGTTCGCACCCAGCTTTTCGAGCTTGTCAACGTGCGCGAGCAGCTTCGTCTTCTTCTCGTCGATGTTCTTCTGGCTCGCCGTCACCTCATCGCGGGTGCGGCGAATCTCGGCCTTGTACTCGGCAATGGGACGGATCATCTGGCTGATGTCGCCATCGAGGCTCGCGATCTCGTTGCGAATGCGCTCGATCTCGAACTTGGTCGGGATCTGCTTGTCCACATCGCGCTGCACCCGGCTGAACAGGGTGCTGGCGTAGCTGGAGACGTTGGTGGTCTTGGCGATGGCGACGAGTGCGATGGTGCCGACGATGCCGAGGAGGAGATACTTCTTCATGGTGGACCCCTTTTTGCAACACATACTCGATAACTCATGAAAACCAGGGCGTCCGCAGGTCCTCCCGGCGGCCCGTCCTTCGATCTGTAGTGTGATTCGCCGGAAAAGGGG
>DASRSQ010000621.1:0-1812 GCA_035656475.1 Gemmataceae bacterium
AAAAGATCCCGCCGACCGCCAACGGTTGTATCAACAGCTGAACGTCTTTGCTCAGATCGCCATTCCTGATTCGCTGTGGGATGCGGTCGGAGACGCGCTCGCAACCCTACGGGCTGCCGGGGTGGTGGTTCCCTTTCCCGACACTGTTCTGGCATGTGTGGCCATCCAGTATGGGATTGAGCTATTCCCCACCACCTTTCTTCCTCAGAGGCGAAGCTCAGCCGATGAGTGCATCGTAATCTGCATGGGAACCAATCCAAAACCACGAGACGGTATCGCCTTCTAGTAGGCCCAAGGCGCGCCATCCCAGGCCGATGCGAACAGACTAGATGTTTTCCTGACCGTGAATCGTTTTGAAGTGCAGGCTGGGATGAGCGGGGTTATTGCGCCATTGTTGATAGCATCGGCGCGCTTGCTGCTTGACAGCCTCGGGCAGTTTGGCGAAGCAAGCGAGAAAGTCCGGCGTGAGCTGCGAGTTCACAATTGATCGAAGCCCCCACTCTGCACACGGCCGGCTCGAATGTCCTCGCGCGCCTTCGCGGCCAGGCGCGCTAACTTATCCTGCGAACGAGCAAAGCTTTCTTGCCAGCGACGTTCGTCGGCGAGTTCGTCGAGGATCAACGACGCAATCGCATCCTGCTCCGACTCCGGGAGCTTTTGGATTTCGGTGAGGGCTTGTTCCAACAGCTGCGTCATTCGTTGAGTCTCCTTGGGTTGATTCTCCTTATCTCTTCAAAATCCTAATCGCCCTTACCCGAACGAACAAGGGACGCTACTGGATAAAGGAGTTGAGACAACCTAGGGATCGGGTGTCGAATCACATTTGTAATCTCCTGATTCCTTTCTTCCTCTAGCGGAAAATGCGTTGAACGAAGTGATACAGGTTGTTCCGCCACTCCGTCGCATCGTGTGCGTTGCCATCGACATGCCAGACGTGCGGGATTTCTTTTTCCTTCAGCGCTGAGGCTTGCCGGACCGACCGGCAGTCGGCGCGTTCGCAAAAAGAAGCGGGGCGAATTCATGCAAGCAGCGGCGCCACGTCAGCCATTCATGGGCCGTGCCGGGCGATTCGTAGTAGACATGCTTGATCCCGGCCTTCGTCAGCGCCTCGTGATAGTTCTTGATGCCCTCGTACATTCGCCCCTCGGCCGTGCCGATGCCCAGCCAGAGAAGGTGTATCTTTTTGTTGAACTCGGCCGCATCCGCCATGACGCCGTTGTGGGCCGTCTTCGGATCGAAGGGGGCGCCGCCGAAGCCTCCGCCCGCTCCACTGAAACCGCCGATGTATGTGAACAGGTCCAGATGCTTGAGCGTGATCTGGAACGTCTGCATGCCGCCCATGGACAGCCCGGCCATCGCTCGGTTGTCACGATTCGGGATCGTGCGATAGGTGGCGTCGATCATTGGGATCAGATCCTTGACCATCACCTCCTCGAATGCAGCAAAGAGGCGGCTGAAGTCACGGAGCGCGGGCCGATTCTGTCCCGGAGCGTCCTCGCCGGGCCGGCGCGCGTAGCCCTGCTCCATGACCACGAGCATCGGTTTCGCCTTGCGCTGGGCAATTAGATTATCCAGGATGAAACTGACGTGGCCCTGATTTGACCAGCCTCGTTCGTCCTCGCCGGCACCGTGTTGCAGATACAGCACCGGATAACGCCTTTCGCGGTTGCTGTCGTAATCGGGCGGAGTGTAGACGAAGATGCGGCGCCACTGCTGCGTCGTCTTGGAGAAGTACCAGCGCTGTCGAACCTCGCCGTGCGGTACGTCCTTGGGAAGATAATAATCGACGCCTTTCTCCGGAATCTCGATGCC
>DASRSQ010000622.1:0-7759 GCA_035656475.1 Gemmataceae bacterium
CGCCGATCGATTTCGCCATGCGGACACCGATCATGCCGAACGGGGATTTGCCGAGCGTGACGTCGTTCTTGGCGTCGAATTGCAGGTCGAGGATGAGTAGCCATTCTCCCTTGTCGAGCGTCTGCACCGTCGTCTTGCGGCGTTCCGTCAGCAACGTCTTCTTGGTCGCGTCCTCGATCCACGCATTGACGGAGGTGACGGAAGCCTCGGCGTCGCCGTCGGTCAGCTTTTCGACGCGTTGATGGACGATGCGGCCCGTGTTCTTGCCGGTGTCGCCCCAGAAGGTGACGCCGTTGACATCGTTGTGCGAGATCCAGACGGAGTTGTGATGGCTGTGCGAGATCGGATCGTGCGGATGCCCCATGCGCGTCAGCGACCGGCCCGACGGGCCGATGAGCGGAAAAACAAACGGTCGCTTCAGCGTGGTGCCGAAGTGAAAACGCGCGATCTCGACGCCATCGCGCTGGAACGAGACCTGATCGTAGGGCTGCGGCACCGCCTGTACGCGCGGGGCCGGTTTCGGTGGAGCGCCCACCTTCGCAGCCAGCGGAAACACGCGCACGGTCTTGTCCCAACTCCCGGCCGCGAGCCAGTCGCCTTTCGGCGAATACGCGATGCACAGGATCTCGCCAGGGCAGGCGAGCGAGCCACGTTCCTTCCAGGTGGTGGTATCGTACAGCTTGACCTTCGACGGCTTCTTCCATTCGGTATCGACCGCGGCAAGCGTCTTGCCATCGGGGCTGAACGCGATTGACCAGACTTCGCCCATGTGGCCGGTGATGGTTTTGACCTCCTTGCGCGAGGCGACGTCCCAGATGCGGACGGTGCCATAGCGATTGCCGGCGGCGAGTTGCTTGCCATCGGGACTGAACGCGACGCAGCGGACTTCGCCGGCGCCGCCTTCGAGGAAGACCGGTTTGGCGGACATGTCGCCGCTGATGAAGCCCACCGTGCCGTCGGAGCTGGCGGAGGCGAATCCCTTCTCGTGAACAGCAAAGCCATTGACCCAGGTTTTGTGACGATACAAATGAGAATTCTCACCCTTAGGTTGCTCAATCCGTATGGCGCCGTCCAGAGTGCCGCTGACGATTACTGGTCCGCCTGGACATAGTACTCTAATCAGCAGACAGGTCGCTCCAGGGCCTTTTTTGCGAATGACCATGCCCTCGCGGTCAACCTCCCAAATAATGACTTCACCGTTCAGGCTCGCACTACTGAGTACATCTGTGAATGTCAGGGCAGACACATAATCGGTATGTCCCTTGAGCACATCCTTCTTTTGCCACGTGCCCACCTCCCATAATCGCACAACCTTGTCTGAACCCGCGGAGGCAAGCGTTTGTCCATCGTCCGAAAACGCAAGTGCCGCGACCCAACCCTCATGCTTGAGGACGACTGGTTCTTGCGCGAGAACGCTCTGGGTCGTGACAATGATCGCGCACAAAGCACCGGGTATGCGGAAACTCATCCGTCGCTCCGAATTGGTTTGATTAGGCTTTGGAGTGAGATCGTTGGCCGCACTTCGCCGATGGTGCGTTGTCCCTGCTCGTACTCTTCAACGATTCGTGGTCGTTCGGCCTCCGGCAACGCTGCCAGGAAATAGCGGCACTCGAGAACTGGCACGCCAGTCGTCTTATGGAGTCTGATGACAAGGGTGGCGTCAACGGCATCCACTATTTCGCACTACCAAAGAATTAATCAGGATGGTTGCGAAGTTCCTATGCCGATGGTATCCTCGGATCATGAAAAAGTACAGCATTCTCCTCGCGTTCCTCGCCATCCCATCCATCACGTCCGCCGGCGAAAAACAGGCGCCGACTGCCGACCAGGTCCTCAAGGGCCTGCGTGACTTCACCGCGAAGACCGCGCGCAAGGACGGATCGTTCCAGCCTGGCGTCGATCCGGAATATCGCGGCATGTCGGACAGCGCGTACAGCAACTTCGCGCCGGTGACGTATGCCGTCGTCATTCATCGCACGTTTGGCTGGAAGTTGCCGAACGAGGACCGCACGCTGGAGTGGATCATCAATCGGCAGCAGCGCGACGGCGTGTTCGAGAACACGGCCGGCACCGTCAGTCCGTATTCGTCAGCGGGACGCGTCTACAACACGACCATGGCCCTGATGGCGCTCAAGGGACTCGATTCACGGCCCGCGTACGATCCGCTGCCGGTGTTCGCGAAGGTGATGGAGAAGGACTACAAGAATCTGCCGGCGTATTCGAGCAGCTTCTTCCCGCTGGCGTATCGGCTCGTCGGCGCCAAGCTGCCCGAAGGGGCCGATCAGGCGATGCGTGCCACCATGATCCAGGCGGACGACGGCTATCTCAACGATCACGTCGCGGCGACGTTTCATGCGGTGCACTACGATAAACTTCTGAACGTGAAAACACCGAAGGCGGACTTGATTCTCAAACGGGCGCTGGCCGACCAGAAGCCCGACGGAAGCTGGATGCTGAACCCGCTGGCCCGCGATCGGCACGCCACGTTCGACGCGGTCTTCATGCTCAAGCATCTGGGCGGCGATCGTGCAGATTGCAAGAAGGCGATTCAGAGCGCCGCTGACTGGGCCCTGTCGTGCCGCAACACCGACGGCGGCTTCGGGCATTATCCGGGCAGCCCGTCCGACTGGGACGCGGTCTACTTCCACGTCGGCACGCTCGTGATGGCTGGCCGGTTGCAACCCACGGAGAAGTTGCCGAAGGATGCGCATCTTTTGGGTTGGGGCCATTTGATGCGGTAGGTCAGGCTTTCCAGCCTGACATCCAGTCCGTTGCGTGTTTTGCCTGACCTACACGGGTTTCAGATCGATTTGCCCGTCTCAATCGTCTTTGCTATGTGTAACTGGGCAGATGATTCCGCGCGCCTTTCGACAAATCGCGACCTGAATGGATACTCATCTCATGAATTCAAAGCAATTCTTCGGCCTGGCGATGCTTCTATGTGTTAGCGGGGCACTCCACGCGCAGCCGATCGCCAACGATGGCCTGCCGCCGCGCGGTTTCCTGCGCATCGGCACGTCGAAGCTTCGGCATGGCGATCGCATCCAGTGCCTGGCGTATTCGCCCAACGGGGCGATGCTGGTGGCGGGGGGTGGCAATGATCCGGTGCGTGTCTGGAATCCGAAGACCGGCGAACTCATGCACCAGATCAACGAGCCAGGGGCCAACGCTCTGGCCTTCACGCCGTCGAGCGACACATTGCTGATCGCGGGTTCGCAGCGGAAGATTCGCTTTTGGAATTTCGATCAGAAAAAGGAAACCGGTGTTCTCGAAGGACACGAGGCAACCATCAAGGCCATCGCGGTTTCTCCCGATCTGTCCACCATCGTTTCGGGAAGCCAGGATGGCGCCGTCATCATCTGGATGATGCAGACCAAGCGCCCGTTTGGCCCCACGCTGAAAGCTCACAACGGTGAAGTCACGGCCGTGGCGTTCACTCCCGACAAGGAGTCATCCTTTTTTGTCACCGCCAGCAATGATCGCACCATCAAGGTCTGGAGCATCGAAGGAATGTCGGCCACCGTCAAGACCACGCTCGACGCGCAGTGCGGCGTGCTCGCGCTTGCCTTCTCCGCCGACGGCAAGACGCTTTATTCCGCGGGGGACGACAACCTCATCCGTCGCTGGGATTTCCCCAGCGGCAAGCAAAGCGGCACGTTCAAGGGGCATGAAGACATCGTCGTCTCCGTCGCCGTTCGTGGCGACATGCTGATCTCCAGCGGATTCGACAAGACGATCCGCTTCTGGGATGCGAAGACCACGGCGCTGAAGCGCACGCTCCCCACCAGCCAGGGCAATTGTGACGCGTTCGCCATCACCAGCGCGGCCGACTTCTTCGCCACCGGCGGCACGAGCAACACGATCCGCATCTTCGAAGCCGGCAATGGCAAGGAAGTCGCCTTCGCCCCGGGGCCGCAATCCGGCCTCGCCGGCATGGCGCTGTCGCCTGACAACAAACGAGTCGCATCCGTGACCAGCGAAGGTCAGGTTCAAGTCTACAGTACCGATGGCAAGCTCATCACGAAATGGGATTCGAAACAGATCGGCGATGTGCAGATTGCCTTCACGCCCGACGGGAAGGCCCTTGTCACGGCAGACAATGACATTCGCTTCTGGAACATCGAAACAGGCGCACAGATCGGCCAGGTGCCGGCGGCCGGACTCGATACGGTGCAGGCGTTCGCGTTCTCGCCGGACAGCAAGACGATCGCCATCGCTCGACGCAGCGCGCAGATCGAACTGGTCGATTGGCAGAACAAGAAATCATTAGTCACCCTCAAGTACCCCGGCTTGCTCTACGCGGTCGCCTGGTCGCCCGATGGCAAGAAGATCGCGGCCGGCGGCGGAGCCAAGATCTTTCTGTGGGACTCGCAGGGCAATCTCATTCGCTCGTTCGATGTCAAGGAAGGGCCCGCGCCGACGTTTCCGACGGTCAGGCTGCTCGCGTTCGGTCCCGACAACAAGACGCTCGCGGCCGCCGGCTTCGATGCCGTCGTGCGCATCTTCGACTGCACCGCCAAGAATCCGACCGACGCCAAGGATCAGCGTCTTTGCGAGGGGCACACGAGTGCGATTTGTTCGCTTGCCTTCTCTGGCGATGGTCGCATGTTGCTGACCGGCGGCTTCGATCGCACCGCTCGCCTGTGGGAAGCGTTCAGCGGCAGGCAGATTGCCCTGTGCAAAGGGCACGTCGGCCCCGTCACCGGCGTCGGCCTCGCCAGGGATAGCCGCAGCTTCTATTCCGGCTCGGCGGACACCACGATCTTCGCGTGGAACGTACCGGGCATCGCCACCAACGGAAAGCTGCCTGAAGTGACGCTGAGCTATCAAGAGATTGAGAAGGCATGGGACACGCTGTCGAGCGAGGAGACTTCACAGGCGCACGACGTACTATGGCGCTGCATCGCGTCGAGCAAGCAAGCGGTGCCGCACCTGACGAAATATCTGCACACCGACGATCCGGAGCGCATCAAGAAGCTGTTCAAAGATCTCGACTCGGGGCATTACCCGACGCGCATCGCGGCCCAGAACGAGCTGGCGAAGAAGGGGCGCTGGATGGAAGGCCGCTACGATGCCGCCATCGCCAATCCGCCATCGCTGGAGTACAAGCGCCGCGTCGAGGTGCTGAAGGAGAAGCTGAATTCGCAGGATTCGCCGTCGATCGCCCGCGAGCGTCTGCGCGTGCGCCGCGTCATGATGATCTGCGAGCAAGTCGGTAGTCCCGAGGCGATCGCCGCCCTGCAGCGTCTGTCTGACCGCGGCCCAGAGGAGGAATTGCGCGAGGAGGCAAGGGCGTCGCTCGATCGGCTCAAGAAGAGCCCACCTCCTTGACAGCGTCCGAGCCGAAGTGCTAGGATGCGCGTATGGACAGGAAATCCGCCGACACGCATGCGATGTTCCACCGCTCGCGCGACGCGTTCTTGCGCGATTTGCCCGAATTGCTCGCGAACCCGAAATACGATCGGTGGTCCGCGGTATATCTGGGGGATGAGCGCATCGCGCTGGTGAAGACGCTAGCGGAGGCAACGCGCATTTGCCGGGAGCGCGGCATCTCAGCGAGTGACTGCTTCATTGGCTGCGTTTTTCCTCATTGCGAGGAGGTTGACACCGGGTTCTATGAAGTCGAAGAAATCGATGAGTAGCACCAACGCCACGAATGGCAAGGAATCCATGTCGTGAAGTTTCCGTTGCAATATGCGTCTGAGAAATCCATAGTCAAGGTCGGTAACCAAAGTATCGAAGTCAAAGCGTATCAGATTGTCTTGTGGATGAGCATATCGGGGCCTGCGACGACGAGCCTGAGTGTCAAGGTTCTCAAGTTTCCGGCAATCCTTGACACGGGAACAACTCACAACTTTTTCTTGACCGTAGACCAATTGCAGCGATGGGCAAGAATTCCGGTCAGCGGCCTTAAGCAGAAGGGCAACATCCGACTGCAAGGTACGAAGGCGCCGCTTTTCGATGCCACATTGTGGTTACGCGGCGAAGAGGAAGAGTACTGGCTTACTACCAATGATGGAATAGCTGTATTCGAAGGCGACTGGCCCCGTCTACCGATTCTCGGCCTGCGTGCCCTCACCAACAGCGAATTGCAGGTGCTCATCTACGGCAACACGAAGCGGGCCATCGTCCGCACGCCGCCGCCATGGTATTGGCCGTTCTAACCTGGAGAAGGATCTTGTCCGACAGCGTTCCGGTTCCTGAGCGCGTGCCGCCCGGCGAGAAAGCCAAGAAGTTTCCGCCGGCGCCGGGCGTCTATCTGATGAAGGATGCCGAGGGACGCGTCATCTACGTCGGCAAGGCGAAGAATCTGCGCAATCGCGCGTCGCACTATTTCACCAAGGCGGCGCTCGAGGATTCGCGCACCAGCGATCTCGTCAAGGTCATCACCGACATCGATTTCGTGCCGGCCGACTCCGAGGTGGATGCGCTGCTGCTGGAGGCGCGACTCGTCAAGGACATCCAGCCGCGCTTCAACATCGAGCTCAAGGACGACAAGACGTTTCCGTACCTGCAAATCCGCATCCGCGAGGAGTTTCCTCGCGTCGAGTTCACGCGCTCGCCGAGGACCCGGGGCGTGAGGCTGTACGGCCCATTCACGAGCGCCAAGAGTTTGCGGCAGGCGATCCAGGTGTTGCAGCGCATCTTCAAGTTCCGCACCTGCGGCCTCGACATCA
The DNA here is from genome assembly GCA_035656475.1 of Gemmataceae bacterium. GTDB lineage: Bacteria > Planctomycetota > Planctomycetia > Gemmatales > Gemmataceae > SIAQ01. The sequence continues at coordinate 6,678 of DASRSQ010000622.1, forward strand.
AATCGACCAACGAGCAGTGGCGCTGGTTTCGGCCGTGCATCCTGCACAGCATCCACCAGTGCACCGCGCCGTGCAACTTCCGCGTCAGCCGAGAAGAATATCGCAAACAGATTCGGCAACTGTGCATGGTACTCGAAGGACACAAAGATCGCCTGATCAAACTGCTCGAGCAGAACATGCGCGACGCGAGCGCGAAGCTCGAGTTCGAGAAGGCGGCCCGGCTGCGCGATGAGATCGCATCGCTCAAGAGCCTGGGCCTGCGCGGCGACGTGGACAAGGACGTGCAGCCGGAGGTGTTCCACATCGAGCCGCGCAAAGGCTCGATCGGCCTGCGCAAGATTCTCGGCCTGGCGGCGACGCCGCGAACGATCGAGGGGATCGACATTGCGCATCTGAGCGGCGACGATATGGTGGCCTCGCTGGTGTCGTTCATCGACGGATTGCCGTTCAAGCCGGGCTATCGCCGGTACAAGATCAAGTCGGTGAAGGGCATCGACGACTTCGCCTCGATCCGCGAGGTGATTGCGCGGCGCTTTCGCAATCGCGGCCCCGGCGAGGAAGACCAGGTCTTTCCGGACATCCTGCTGATCGACGGCGGCAAGGGGCAGCTGAACGCGGCTCGCGAGGTGTTTGCGATGCTCGGCAAGGAGCCGCCGTGCCTGATCTCGCTTGCCAAGCAGGAGGAGGAGATCTTCCGGCCAGGGAACGCCGAGCCGTTACGGCTGAGCCGACATTCAGCGGCATTGCGGTTGTTGCAGTACGTGCGCGATGAGGCCCATCGGTTTGCCCAGCATTACCATCACCTCTTGCGGCGCAAGAAGATGCAGGACGACGTTTGACCTGCCTATTGGCAGCTGCATGGTCAATGACATACGCCGGGAGGGCGAGGCTCCTGCCGAGCCATGAATTTTCGGCGGCTTCACGGCTCGGCAGGAGCCTCGCCCTCCCGACAATACCTGCGCAGTCATCAACAGGCGGACGGACAATATCCAGTCACAGCAACAAAACACGTCCGCCCGCCTCTGCGAGGCGGGGCTAAACGATTTCGCCTGGATAAATAAAATGCCTCGGCGGCAACGACC
>DASRSQ010000623.1:0-5369 GCA_035656475.1 Gemmataceae bacterium
CGAGGCCGGGCTAAACATCACTCGATCCGTGTGGCATAGAAGCCAGTGGTCGTGTTTTCGAGTGTCGACGAGCCGGTGATCGCGGCGCCGTTGCCGGTGAAGAGGAAGCCGCTGAAATCCTGGATCGTGCGCGGATAATGGATGCGGAAATCGATGCGATGCTGCGGCGAGTTGCTGACCTTGCCATCCACCTCGTACTTGCTGCCATCCTTGTCCGAGTAGTAGAAGCCGGTGACCTCGCCCTTGGCGTCGACGGTCAGCTCCAGCTTTCCGGAACGCCGGCCATCGTCGTGCAACTTGTATGACCCGTTAAAGTAGCGTGTCTCGAACTTGGCGCCGACCACTAGCTTTTTTGGCTTCTCGGGGTTCGCTTCGGGCAAATGCTTGGTGACAAGATACATCTCCGCCTTGCCAACGGGTTCAAGAAAGACGCCGTCCTTGTCCGAACCGACGCGCAGGTCGGCGCCGAGATCCTTGGGCACAACCTGGCCGATGTCGAGATTGAGGCGGAAATTCTCGAAGAGGTGAAGTTGTTGTCCAGAGGCGTGGACGACGCGTTCCTCGCCTTCGCGGAAGGTCACGTAGCGTTCCACGATGACGATCGGCGCCGGCTCGGCCATCGGCACCTTCTGCTGGCCGGGCATGACGAGCAGCTTGGCCCAGCGGTCGTTGTTGGTCTTGACGATCACGAACGCCGCCGAGATCCCGGGCAAGGCCCGGCTGTTCTCGACCATGGTGGCCGCCGAGAGCTTGTTGATCTTCTGCACGTTCTTGGATTGCGGCGCCTTGGCGAGAATCGGATTGATGTAGTTGTCGAACGCGTCCGCACGAACAAGGGTGGGGATGACCGCGACAATCGCGAGGGAAAGCCAGCGTGACATGATTAGCTCCAGGAACAAAAATCCGATCCGAAACGCGAAATCCGCAACAAACTCGAAATTCAAAAGAAGAAAACGATCAACATGGATACGGTTTTCTTATTCGGATTTCGGATTTGTTTCGGATTTCGAGTTTCGGATTTCGGATTTAGTTCCCTATTTTTGTGGCGTCTTGCAATAGCTCAGGCTCAAGAGCGCGAAGGCCGTGCACAGGTCCGGATTGGCTTCACCAAACTCCTGGTTACCGTTTCTCCAGCTACCGTCGGCGGCCTGGCGCTTTTGCAGTTCCTGGAACAGCTCCTTGCGCCATTCGTGCTTGGTCCCCTTGGAGTCCACGAACGGGTCTTCGCCGAGGGCGTCGAGGGCCTTCGCCATCGTGTGATAGTAGTAGTAGAGAGCGGCCTTGCCCATGCCGGGATTCTCTTGAAGCGTGTAGTGCTTGCGGATCCAGCCGGTCGCGGCCTTGACGCGTGGGTCTTCCTTGCCGAGGCCGGCGTGGATCATGCTCTTGAGGCCGCCGTAGGTCATCGAGCCGAGCGAGCGCAGGCCGCCCTCTTCGGTCTTGTACTTGTTCTTCTCGCTCAATTGCGGAACGTAGGTGAAGCCTCCCTTGTCGTCCTCCGTCGCCTTCTTCGCGAACGGCTGATCATTTTTCTCGCCCGGCAGATTTTGGCATCGGCTGATGAAGGTGAGGGCGCGCTTGACGGCCGGGTCGTCCTTCGACAAACCGGCGGCGAGGAGGGCCTCGACGGAGAAGTTGGTGTTCGACAGGTCGGCGCGTCCCTTTTTGTCGTAGCCGAAGCCGCCGTGATCGACGTTCGATTCTTCCTCGTCGTGCTGAATCTTCGTCATGAACTCGGCCGCCTTCTTGATGACGGCGTCGTACTTGCCCTTGTCGTTGCCTTCCTTGAGGGCCATGACCGCGCAGGCGGTCGTGTAGTTCGCGAGGAACTTGCTGTAGATGCCGCCGTCAGGCTGGACCTGCTTGGTGAGATAATCAAGCCCCTTGGCGACGACCGGTTCTTGCGGGCTGACGCCGGCGCGCAGCATGCCGGCGACAGCAATGGCGGTGATGCCAGGGCCGGCGATCTTCGGCGAGAACGCGCCGTTTTCCAGCTGGCTCGACTTCAGGAAGTTGACCGCCTTGTCGACGACCTTCTGCACTTCCTTCGGATCAGGGTTGGTGCCGGCCGGCTGCGACTGGGCCGGTCCTTCCAGGCTCACAAACAACCCCGCGCTCGCGACCAGCGCGATGGCGAGGAGAAAGGCCTGATGTCGATTCATGAGTGTTTCTCCGTAAAGGTCCAGGTCCGAAATGAACAACGACTCGCCAGCACAGGCGATTATTTCATCACGAAGCGAATGCGACGCAAGCGCTCCCGCTCGATCGGGACCTCTCCCAGCAGGGGATGATCCACCATCAGTTTTTCCCCATCCCAGCGTATCAGCCGGGCCCGTAGCAAATCCAGCGAAAACCCGGGACCAGGCGAAAACTGAATCTCCGGCTCCGTGACAGGCGGTGTTTTCTTCGCCTGAGCAAAAAGAATGCCACGCACCCGCGACCACGGCAACGCACGCTTGCCGAACTTCGCCTCCAGATGAACGCGATTCGCATCGGCATCGACAATTCGACCGAACAGCTGCTCCCCCTGTTCCAGCCAGACGGCGTCCTGATCCCCCGCGGTCGGTAGCGTCATCGGTTGCAACTTGCGCGTCACGCTCATCTCGTCGATCCAGATCTCTCCCGCGTCCTGAACGATGCGCAACCCATGGATTGCATCGCCAGCGGACACCGTCGTTTGCCCCAGGCACGCGTCATCGACGAAAACGCGCAAGCGCCCGCCATCGATGTCCACGGCGAGCAGATGCCAGCCGGCGGCTCGCTTCGCGGCGCCGAAGGACGTGGTCACGCCGAGGCACCGATAGCCCTCGCCGGCAATGAGGAAGCGCGGCCCCGGCTTGCTTGCCTTGTCCAGAAGGACCTCGAACGCTGTGGCAAGTTTGCGCTGGACATCCGCGTCGAAGAACATCAGTCGTACGCTGCCATCGCGGATGGCCGGCTTCCACGTGCGAGCCAGTCGCTGCCCCGCCGCATCGAGCCGCAGGCTCGCCTTGCCGAAGTAGGCGCGCTCGCGATCGAGGCGCGGCTTGCCTTCGCTTTGCCACGGCGTCAGATCGCCTTCGAAGTCTTCGCGCAGGATCGGCCCCGCATCATTGGCATGCAGAATCGCCATTGCGCGCGAGCGGTCGATGGTCACCATCTTGCCCCAGCCGGTGAGAAAGGTGATGGCCTTGTCAGAAATATTCGCCAGCGAGCCGCTGATGCGTTGCTCGTGCGGCAAGCAAAGCACGTGGGTCAGCGGTGCTCTCGAAATCGGAATCGGACGTTCCGCGAAGCGGATTTGCTGCAGGTCCGGCAGCGGCAGATCACGGCCGGCAGTCGTGCGAAAGATCCAGACGCCCTTCTCCTGAACCAGCGTGCCGACATGCTTTTTGCCCGTGGGGCTAATCGCTTCATCCGCCGCGCAGCGGCTGGCGATGGCGAGTACCAGCGGGGCCAGCAACAGCAGTTTGCAATTCATTGCGACCAGTTCTCGACAAAGCGTGGACGGATTTGTTATACTGCAATTAATCTGGCGCCTGGCGAACGGCCATGCGCCCCCCGTCGAACGTGCCCAGGGTTTTCCCGAACTGAACAATCACCTGTAGAATGTCTTGTGATTCATGGACGACGTGTTATATTATCCTCGCCCTGAACGCTTGTGAAAAAAATCACAAAGGATGGCGGTCTTGCCGGACAGCCCACGAGTTCTGGTTTTGACAGGCAAAGAGTCGGCCGGCGGCGAAAGTCTGCGCCCGCTGACCCAGGACCGGGAGTTTGTTCCCGTTGCGTCCCTTCCCGAAGCGCTCACCCTCCTGCAAACACAGCCGTTCGCTGGCCTCTATGTCTCCGGCAAGGAACCGGCTCTCTGGCAGGCTCTGTTCCAGAATGAAGCCATTCTCGATGCTCTTGGCGAAGGCGTCGCGGTCTTGCAGGCTGCCTCCGGCATCATCTGGGCCAATCCGACTTTCGAGCATTGGTGCGGCGGGCCGGTGCAAGGTAAGATCCTGTACGAAGCGCTCGGCACACCGACCGTTCTCGGTCCAGACATGAATCCGGTCAGCAGCGCTCTCAAAGGCCACTCCGCCCAGACACGTCTGCAGCGCCGCGATCAAACCCTGGAGCTTCGCCTGGCGCCGCTGCTGGATCCGACGGGCAAGGTCCTGCAAATCATTGCACTCCTGCGCGACATCACGGCCGAGGTCCAGCAACAGCAAAAGCTCGATGCCCTGCATCAGGCCGGCCGCGAGCTGGCGTGTCTGCAAACCGATCTCAGCGATGAGGAGCGCGTCGAGGTCCTCAAGCACAACATCCGCCACCTGACGCATGACTTGCTGCATTACGACGTGATCGAAATCCGTCTGCTCGATCCGGACACCAAGCTTCTCAAGCCGCTGCTTGCCGAGGGGATGACATCGGCTGCTTCCGAGCGCACGCTGTATGCGAAGACGACCGGCAATGGCGTGACTGGGTACGTGGCTGCCACGGGAATCACCTACGTCTGCGACGATGCCGCCAACGATCCGCTGTACCTCGAGGGCTCGCACGGTGCACGCAGCTCGCTGACCGTCGCCTTGCGCGACGGCGAGCAAATCCTCGGCACCTTCAACGTCGAAAGCCCGCAGCTGCACCGGTTCAGCCCGCAGGACGTGCAATTCGCCGAGATCTTTTGCCGCGAGCTGGCGTCGGCGCTGCACACGCTCGATTTGCTTCTCGTCGAGCGCCATGCGACGGCCAGCCAATCGATCGAGGCGATCCATCGCGCCGTTGCCATTCCGGTTGACGACATCCTGGCTTCCGCGACGTCATTGCTCGATCGCTGGATCGGCCACGACGACGAAATGGCGGAGACGCTGAAGAAGATCCTGTCGAACGCCCGCTGCATCAAGGAGAACATCTTGAAAGTCGGCGACGAGGTGGCGCCGCTCGTCAAGCCGCTTGTCACGACGGGGCAGGCGCCCTGCCGAATCAACCAACGCGTTCTCGTTGTCGACAACGACGAACGAGTCCGCCGCTCTGCCCACAGTATCCTCGGCCGGCTCGGCTGCATCGTCGAAACCGCCCGCGACGGCAAGGAAGCGGTCACCCTCGCCAAGCTCAGCCGTTATGATTCGATGCTTGCCGACATCCGCCTGCCCGATCTGAGTGGCTACGAAGTCTATCGCGCCCTCCGCCAGGCCCAACCCTCCGCCCACGTCATCCTCATGACCGGCTTCGGCTACGACGCCACCCACTCCATCGTCAAAGCCAAACAGGACGGCCTCCGCTACGTTCTCTACAAGCCCTTCCGCGTCGATCAGTTGCTGTGCGCCTTGCAGAATCTGCCACTCGGCAATGGCGTCGCCAAGACGGGATGAGCGTGGACAGAACCTCGAAACGCGCGAAAGAAT
>DASRSQ010000624.1:0-4320 GCA_035656475.1 Gemmataceae bacterium
AGATCTCGTCGATCACCATCGGATCGCTAGCGAATGGCAGGAAAGACATCAAGCCATCCGCGGTCCCCTCGGGCTTCAACTTGGCGAGAACGCGGGCGGCTGCCGCCTGCAGCGTCGGCTCGGCCTTCGTATCGATCCGCAGTTTCAACTCCGCGATTCGTTTGCGCACCTCGACGCTCGGGTCATTCTCGCCTTCCTTCAAGCCCGCCAGGGCGCTGGTCCCCATCTCGGCGAGCACCTGAAACGCCTTCTCGCGCGTCGGGAAATCTTCGTCGCCCAGATCCTTCACGAGCGCGGCAATCTGCTTCGGATCGGGCTGCTTCAGCGTGCGCTTGCGGAAGTACTCCAGGATGTCCGGCCCTTCGCCCTTGAGGCCGCCTTGCCGAACGACTTTGAGATCTTCGAAATAGCTATCGAGCTCGGCCGGACCCTGAACCTTTTTTTCCGGCTCCTTATTCTTCACTTTGCCCTTGATCGGCTGGGCCGTGGCGATGCTGACACTCAACCCAAAAAGCAGAATTGGAAGGACAAGACGGCAACGAAACATGATGTCTTCCTCGTGGAAGCCGGAAGCGGTTGGCGAATAGATTTACTGTACCAACCTATATGACGAAGATAAAGCCGGTTTCGGACTTCCGGCAAATGAGAAAAATGCGAATTGGCGGCGGAGCCGTGCTGCGTGAGCAGCCGGGTTACGACCTTGCCCCGGCCGCGTACGCGGCACGGCTCGCCAAAGCATCAACCCTGCAGATACAACATGCGCCCGCAATTCTTGCAGAGGAGGAACACGTCGCGCTTCAGCTCGTTCAGCATCTGCGGCGTCACTTCCGTGTAACACGCCGAGCATGTGCGGCCGTTGACGCCGGAGATCGAGTCGGTTCCCTTCGCGGCGATCAACCGATCGTACTGCGGCTTCACGTCCGCCGGCAGCGTTGCCTCGATCGCCTGTAGCTCCGCGATCGCGCGCGCCTTCTCGTCCGCGAAGCGCGTCACGCGTTCCTGGTGATCCTTCTCGAACTGCGCGAAATCGGCTCGCGCCTTCTGGGCCGTCTTTTCCGCTTCCGGAAGCTGTGCGGTCTTCTCCTCGACCAGTCCCATCAGGTTGAGGATCTCGTCCTCGAGCTTGCTGATGTGCGCCTGTTCGCTGGCGATCTCCGACTTGAGCGTATCGTATTCCTTCTTGTTGGCGGCCTCATCGAGTTGTTTCTCGTACTTCTTGATCTGCGTCTGCGTCGCCTTGACGGAGCCTTCCTTCTCGCGGATGTCGAGCTGCATGCGTTTGAGGTTTTCCTGAGCCGCCTTGAACGCATCCTCCTGATTGGCGAGCTTCTTCTGCTGGACGGTATGTTGCCTGGGCGCCGACGCGATGCGTTCCTCGAGCTCCGCGGCGTGCTGGCGCAGGTGATGCAGTTGCTTCAAGATAGCGGCGGGACCTGGCATGATGTCTCCGAATTCAACAAACGCGTCTCGCCAAGGAATGCGTGGGAATCCCTCGCTTGGCGGTTTAGCGCACTTGTGGCGTCCTTGACGCGATCCATCGCGCTAAACCGCCGAGCGAATATTGCTGACGCTTTCCTTGACGACACGATCGCGCACGCCTTCGGCGTTGCGGCTAAACGACATTCTATCAAAAAAAATCGCCGGTCCGAAGACCGGCGATTGTTGCCGAGATTACGTTGTTGCCTGGTGGGCCCCCGCTGCCTGGCGGGCGGCGGCATCGAGGAAGCCCTCGAGTTGTCGGCTTCGCACCGGGTGCTGTAGCTTCCGCACCGCCTTCGCCTCGATCTGGCGAACGCGTTCGCGCGTCACCTTGAAGATGCGGCCGACCTCTTCGAGCGTGTAGGTGTAGCCGTCGCCGAGGCCGTAGCGGAGCTTGATGATCTCGCGCTCGCGGTACGTCAGCGTCTTCAGCACCTGGTCGATCTTGTCCTTGAGCATCTCCTGCGTGGCGGCGTTGACCGGCGACTCGGCGCTTTCGTCTTCGATGAAGTCGCCGAAGTAGCTGTCCTCGCTCTCGCCGACCGGACGATCGAGGCTGATCGGGTGCTTGGAAATCTTCATCACACGCCGCGTCTCGTCGACCGAGATGTCGGCTTCCTTCGCCATCTCCTCGATGGTGGGCTCGCGGCCGAGCGATTGCAGCAGACGCTTCGAGACGTTGCGAAGTTTCGACATCGTCTCGATCATGTGCACCGGGATGCGGATCGTGCGCGCCTGGTCGGCGATGGCGCGGGTGATCGCCTGGCGAATCCACCACGTCGCATACGTCGAGAACTTGTAGCCTCGGCGATACTCGTACTTATCAACCGCTCGCATCAGGCCGGTGTTGCCTTCCTGGATCAGGTCAAGGAACGACAGACCGCGATTGCGATACTTCTTGGCGATCGAGACGACGAGCCGAAGGTTGCCCGCGGACAGGGCACGCTTGGCATCCTCGTATTCGCAGAAGCGTTCGCGGACCGAATGGACGCGCTTGCGAAGCATCGACGGATCTTCGAGCGTCATCATCATCAGGTCTTGCAGCTCTTTTTCGTAGTTCGCGCGATCTTCGCGGTTGATGCGCTGATGAGCGTTGTCGAGCGTGATCTGGCGCTCCAGCTCGTCCATGCGATTGGAAATCTGCTCGAGCTTCTTCATCAACGGCTGCACGCGCTGCGTGCGGATCGACAGCTCCTCGACCAGCGTCACCGCCTTGCGGCGGCGCAGCTTCAGGCTGCGGCGGAAATACTTGCGTTCCTCCTCCGACTTGCGCGGATCGATCGCCTTCGTGAAGTCCTCGATGTTTTGCTCCAAGAGCCGTTCGAGCGTCTTCAGATTGTGCGGCATGCGCTGCAGAATCTTGTCCTTCTCAAGATTCTCGGTCAGCGACACCTTGATCGTGCGGTCGAACGGCAGGTCATTGGCGTGCACGCGCTTGAGCGTATCGACGACCTGGGCCAGGGCATAATCGCATTCGAGGACGCGGCGGCGGAAACGCTTGCGCGTCACTTCGATCTTCTTGGCGAGTTCGATTTCTTCCTTGCGCGAGAGCAAGGCGATCGAGCCCATCTGCGTGAGGTACATGCGCACCGGGTCGTCGATGCGTTTGCCTTCCCCTTCTTCCTCGAAGACGCTGACGTCGATATCGCGCAGCTCGGCGTCGATTTCTTCGCCTTCGTCTTTCTTGCCGCCGCCTTTGGCTTCGCGCTCGTCGATGTCGGCCTCGTCGATCAGGTCGATGCCTTGCTCTTCGAGGAGCATGAGGAGCTGATCGAGTTTTTCCGGATTGACCGCGTCATCGGGCAGGAACTCGTTGACTTGGCTATAAGTGAGATAACCTTTGACTTTGCCCGAGTCGATAAGCGTCTTCAGGCCTTCGTCCAGTTTCAGGTCCATTCAATCCTCCGCAATCAGGAGTCGGAAATCAGGAGCGCCCTCGCATCAGCTGCGGCCTTGCTCCGGGTTCCCGTGTGTTTTCAGGTCTTTAAGCTGCTTGAGGATGGCCAGTTTGCTGGCGTCATCCGGTGCGTTTTGCAATTGATTGAGCAAAGCCTGCTTCGAGCGCTGTATTCCACGCTCGCGAAACCGCTCCAGGACCTTCTGATAGACCCAGGGCCGATCGGGCAAGTCGAGGCCGATTGCACGCAATTCGTGCAGCCGGTCCAACAAACGTTCATTATCCATCACCCCATGTAAATGGTCCAGGTCAGCAGGGTGCCCTTCGGCGTGGAGGCGATAAAGAGCCTCGATCACTTTGCGAAGACCGGGATGTTCCACTTCCTGGGATGGGATCTCTGCAGCGGCGCGTGCCACCAGCGCCGGCTCGGCCAACAAGACTTCCAGCAGCTCGCGCTCATGCGACATCGCGGGAGCGGAAGGCGGTTCCTTCGGTGCGGCGGCGGTCTCCTGGGCGTTCCCCCTCGCGCTTGCCGCGGTCGCGGGGGTTTGCTGTTCGCGTGCCTCCTTGGCCTTGCGTGCAGCCCGCAGTTCCTTCAAACGCGCCCATACGGTTTCCTCCTTGATTAACAGGCGTTGGGCAATCCGGTTGATCATCAAGTCCAACTTAACCGAACGTTCCGTGGGCGTCAGGGCCAAGATGCCGAGCATCTCGTCGGCCGCCCGCCGCAATCCGTCCGTCCCCTGGTCCTTGTGTTTGGCCCAGGTTGACTGCAGCTTGTACTCGAACACATCGATCGCCTGCTCCAGCGCCTGCTGGAACGGCGCTGGTCCCTGAGCGACGATCAAGTCGCATGGGTCCAGCCCTTCCGGCAGCGTCGCGATGCGCAGGTCGAGGTCCTGGCTGACGAAGACCTCGAGGGCGCGATCGACACCGGCGTCGCC
>DASRSQ010000625.1:0-7276 GCA_035656475.1 Gemmataceae bacterium
GCCGATTCGCCATCGTCGTCCCCTCCAAGTTGGAACTTGGAGGTGAACATACGATTGGGAATCCTCCCTCAAAGTGGCTGGTTTTCAGGCGCAACTAGGTGGCTGGTTTTGGGCGCAAGATGACAATGAGGTTCGGGTGGACATTCTTCACATTAACTGTGGGCAGGGGGTCAGCCAATCCTATTAGCTGGAAGAACGATTTCAAATCTTCGGAGATATAGTGTCCACCGAATTCCAAGATTGCGATTTTCTGGCCCTCTCCGTCGCCGGATGGGAATTTATAGGCGGTGGCGAGCTCTGGAGGTGTGAACCACGAACGTTGATTTGCGGGTGGGAGAGTAGTACCATGCGCAGCGGTTTGCAGTCGAAGCGGCTTCCGCCGCTTGATCATCGGTCGGTTGTCCAAACCGAATACGCCAGTAACGATACCTGCTAGCTCGGGCGGGAGATGGACATCGCCTACTCGGCCACGATATAGAATATCGTTGTACTTCACTCGCAGGAGCCGCACGCCGAACGCCTTTTCCATCGCAGCAGCCGGGCCTACGCAATGGACGGCGCGGCGGGCCACGTCCTTTTGCGTTACTGTCAAGCCGAAACGAGACACAATGTCGGAGACCTTGTCGAGGTCGGCCGACTCGGCCCCATATTTATCAACCAGATCAGCCAATTTCATCGGCTTGCCGGGGATAGGTTCGGGCAGCGGTGCCTTGCGTCGGGTTTTGATGGTAACTTCGACCCATTCGTCACGGTTTGCTTGGCCGAGCACTTCTGAACCGGCGCGGTGGAAGCGTCGAGATCCCTTGAGTGGCACGGTCGCGTTCAGGATTTGTGACGTTGCCATACGAAATGTCCTCCAGGAAATAGATGTTAACACCGCCACACCTGTGGGCGGTGCGTGTGCCGGGTTCGTCATTCGGATGTCACAAGATCTGAAGTTGACATACTTCCGCACTAGCATTGCCATCATGACCTGAACCGGTTATGTGGTCATGTCCAGATTCTTCACGAGTGGCGGGGCTCATGAGTATTGGTTCGAGAACAAATGATGGCCAAAAAAGTGTGCTTGTATAGCGCTCACCCGAGCAGGAGCGTTTACATTTGACAAATGTCGCGCAGAGCTGCGCGCCGTCGGTTTGCCTAATCGACAGGATAACTGCGGGGTGTGACGCGCACATAAAGCACGTCTTCGCCCAGATAGGTCCCGAGGTCGTGCGAGCCGCCGAGTACGATGAGCGCGATCCCCGATTCGGGTAGGTTCCGCACAATCGCGCGGCGTCGTGCTTCGATCTTCGAGCGGCTTCACTTCTGCAATCTCTCTGCGGTGCAGTAGCCGGCCCGGAACGCCAACCTCCAGTGTCAGCTCACGGAGCATGCCTTTCGCTTCGGCATCCAAGTGCCCAGGAGCCGCAAGCCGCTCCAGATCCTTCATGAGATCGAGCCGAAGTTGCAGGTGCGGCAATGTGTCCGGCGTTAGGCCCTCGCTGTAAATGGCCTTCAAACCGTGCTCTCGGATCAGGTGCCGCGCGATGGCAAGCTCTTCTTCTTGCACGCTCTCGACAGTTTTCAGGTTTGCGTCGAAGTCTATTCCTTCGAGTTCGCAGAGCTCGCGCGGAACGTGGTGCCAGTCGCGGAGGTGAACCACGACGAGCGGCGCGTCGGCGTTGCCGGTGTAATCGACTTTGCCCACCGAAGGGAGTGCGCGGAGGGATGCCACGATGGGCGGCGGCGACCAATACCACGCCGCGCCAGCGAATGCGAGAAGAAGTACGAGCACAAATGCGATTGCGTACCGGCGCATGGCGATAGAATACCTATGCCCAATTCTTTCGCACAGGAGCGTCGATGAGGCCAGGCGAGCCAACCCGGTTTGTGTGCGGAGAATGCCAAATCGCCTTCGACATCACGGTTGCGCCGTTCGATGAATGGCGAGAGCAGTTCGAAGACGGAACGGAACCAGACGGCGAACTGTCTGTCATGCCGGACGCGCAATGTCCCTTCTGCAGCGCGCGTGATCTTCACCAGCAAGCCGATCGTCCCCACATCACACCAGCGCCATGAGAGCGAGCGCCTTGTGGGATGGGTGATCTTCAAGATTCTCGATTGATTGGCGGAGAAAGGCATGATGTTGGCAGACTGGCGAACATTCAAGAGCCTCACGCCACGCCAGAGGCAATTCCTCAAGCTGATTAGGAATCGCTTGACGTTGGAACAAATCGCCAAGGAGATGGGCATCACCGTCGTCGGTGCGAAGCGAATCAAGAGCGCCCTGGAGAAGCTGTTCGCGGAGCACTGGGATCGGGAAGAGGGCAACGTTCCGATTGACCTGAGGCAATTCGCAAGGCGATTCACCAACTCCAACTTCGCTATCTTCGACCAGGATTGATTGCATGTGCGGACGCTTCACCCAGTACAAGGCCCGCGAGCGACTTGGCCAGGTCCTGCAACTCGACTACATGGCGGACATCCCCCCGTCGTACAACATCGCGCCAACGCAGCAGGTCCTCGTTGCTCGTGAACATGACGGCAAGCGTGAAGCGGTGGCGATGCGCTGGGGGCTAATTCCGTCCTGGGCCAAGGACAAGAAATCGCCTCAACTCAACGCCCGCGCCGACACCGCGGCGACGAAGCCGATGTTCCGGGCCGCGTTCAAGAAGCGGCGGTGCCTGATCGCTGCTGATGGCTACTACGAGTGGAAGAAGATCGGCAAGGCGAAGCAGCCGTACTACCACCGTCTCAAGAGTGATGAGCCGTTCACCTTTGCCGGTCTGTGGGAATGGTGGAAAGGAGACGGCGAGGAGCTGCTGACTTGCGCCATTCTGACCACGGACGCAAACGAGTTGGCCCGCGAGGTTCACGACCGCATGCCGGTCATCCTTGATGGAGCGGACGCACTCGCCTGGATGGATCCCGAGATTGCCCCTGAGAGCCTCGGCCAGCTGCTTCAGCCGTTCGATGCCGCGAAGATGGTGGCATTCCCGATCGGCCAAGCCGTGGGCAACGTCAAGAATCACGGTCCGACGCTGATCGAGCCTGTCGCGGACAATTCACTTTTCAACTGACATCACGTGTCGATCGCTGGCGTCATAAACTGGATGCATCCCAGCCGGAGACGCCGGCCATGACCAGCGATGACATCGTCAAAGACAAAGCCAAGCCTCTCGCCGAAACCGTTTGCCGACAGAAAGAATATCTCTACCGCCTCAAAACCCGTATGGCGGACGTCGGCATTCATCACGAAGACGACCTGTATAGCCATGTCGAGGCAGCGTACAAGGCAGTGTTCGAACTGTGGATCGACCTGCACTATCGAAGTTGCGGCAAGCTGCCAATCAAGACGCTGTGAGCGACCCCCGTCCGACACGGAGCCTCCCCGAGAACAATCCGCTGCGACGCAAAGCGCAGGCCGCATACGATGCCGTATTCACGCGGTACGCTGATCTGCAAACACGGGAGTCATGGGAAGCGGTGTCACTTGATCCGGCATTAGGGAGTCATTTTTCACATCGCTTATCCGGGATCTCACTACGGCATATCGGGCGGTATCACTACGTCAACCGGCAAAACTTTTCGCCACTGAACGGGTAATACTCCCCGAGTCAGTGGCATTAGCGCGTCAGCACTCTTCTTGGTGAAAAGCACCAGGAATGGACCGTGCTAAAGAACCCTGCGTCCCAGGGATCGTCACAACTCACCCTGTGAAAAAGGAGGTTCGGACATTATGGGCAATTCCCGAATTCTGTGTCAGACTTTCGCCTTGGCGCTCGTCATCACAATCAGTTCCCAACGCCAAGCCGCAGGTCAAGTTGGTGCAGTCGCCTTGCCGGTCACTGCCGCCATTCTGAAGCAGGCCGTCGATGACATGGTTCAGACAGCCAACATCGCAGTGAACACCTTCGGAAAAGAGTCGAAGGAGTGGCGCGAGGCCATGTTCAAGTTGCACGATCAGTTCAAGGCCACCGGCCAAGAGTTTCTCGCAGTTGACACACGCGAGTTCACGCGCCGCGCGGTCGGCGACGCAGGGGTCGAATTCCGCTTCAACGTGGATTTTACGGAGGCGAAGGCGAAGGCATACCTTGTCGCCGTTCAAAGCGCGCTGAAGAAGGCTCAAGGGAAATTCCTCCTGACCATGACGACCGAGGATGCGCGGAAGATTGTCGCCGACATCGCGCGTGATCTTGACGCGGCGGTTGAGCCGGCCGTCGGCCAGCTCTCGCCGGCCGTGATCAATGTGACTTGGCGGGACTATAAGACGCCCACAGTCGGCAACGTGCCTGCTCAGCACATCTCCTTCACGGGATACGCACTACGCCGCTTGAACCCAAATGATTTCCGGCTCGTCGTGCTCGATCAGGCACATACTGTCCGGCGCGATGTGACGCGAATCCTGACCATTCACACTCCGTACACGGCGAGCATCAATCTGAGCGACTCCGGCTACCGACCTGGTGCCAATGATGCGGCGGATCGGTTCCTGGCCCTGCAGTTCAAGGGCAAGGAGGTGGGGCTGATCTCGCTGCAGTGGTCCGACCGGCCTCCGACACCGCCCAAACTCGTCGGCTTCCGCGCCAGCATGATCACTCTCTCGCACAAGGAAGCTGCTGGACAGGTGGAACTCGAGTTCTATCACAAGGGCGTCAAACTGGCAGACTCGGAACGCGATCATACTATTCCTGCAATACCAGCTTTTCGGATCCCCGGGCGGACGATCAAAGTCCATTTCGGGGCGTACGAAGAGTGGCAGAAAAATCATCGAGCGGACTTTACTACCAGCAGCTTAAAGGCCAACCCGGATTATATTGTTGGGGATAAGGTCGTAATGAAATGGGCGCTTGGAGCCGTTCCAGGCGAGTGTAACATCAATTGGCGCGGGCAGATCGACCTGTTCGCGAAGCTCGACAACGGTCGGGAAGTGAAGATTGGGGCTACCGATGGATTCTGGTTTAGAAATAATGCAGTAGAGGATCCGATAAACCGCCGTGGCAATCGATGGCTGGAACATGAGTTTCAGTTGCCGTCGCCTTGAGGAGCGACAAACCAGGCGAGACGGACGACGGAGACCCTATCCGCGGCGTCACGCAAGCAAGGGATTATGAGTCGCTTGGAATCCAGAGAATTCCCTGCAATTCAAGCCAGTTCGGCGGATGCGCCCGCAGTACAAACCGCAGTAGAAACGGACGGTGCCGATGGGCCCGATCTACTGCCACTGACGATCCGCACGCACATGGAAAGCGACATCGGATAGTTCGTTCATCGTCGCATAAATAGCAGAGGGGGCCAAGCGGCCCCCTCCTTACATTGCAGTAGCATGAAATGGCCGCTCTACGCCATCATCGCCACCGTTTCCATTATTTCTGGTTTCGGTTGCACGTCTCTCACGCCCTCGTCGCGAACGCCTTCCCAGCGCACGCCGTCGAGGGCTTTTCCATGCGCCGGCATCCCGACTAGAATGGCCAGGACGGACTCACCCCTTCGGAAAGGATTGCCGGTATGCATCATCGCCTTATTTGCCTCTCAGCCGTTCTGTTCGCCGCTCTCGTCGGGGCCGCATCCACAAGCGCCACTCAGGATGCCACAAATCCGAACATCCGCTTCGGAATGCCGAGCCCAGCCAAGAAGGACGCCAACCATCGCGACGCCTAGCTGATCGCACGCCCGCAGTACGTCCTCAGCTACAACGCTACCACGCGCACGCCGAATTGGGTGTCGTGGGTCCTACGGAATTCAGACATCGGTAACTCGAAGCGCGGTGCTTTCAAGCCCGATCCGCTCTTGCCGGCCGGATTCACCCAGGTGACGAGCGCCGCATACACTGGTTCTGGATTCGACCGCGGCCACATGTGCCCGGCCGCAGATCGTTCGAGCGACCAGGCCGACATGGACAGCACATTCAGGATGACGAACATTATCCCGCAGTCGCCAGCGGCGAACCAGCATGCCTGGGAACGCTTGGAAGCGTACTGCCGAACGCTGACGAAGGAACACACGCTTTACATTGCGTGCGGCCCGCATGGCACCGGCGGCGAAGGCAAGAACGGACCGGCAGACCAGATTGGCAAGGGCAAGGTGATTGTGCGCGTGCCGGCCAAGGTGTGGAAGGTGATCCTGGTGCTGCCCTCGGAAGATGCCGAGCCGCGGCGCAATACGCGCGCCATCGCCGTCATCATGCCGAACGATCAGAGCGTAGGTGACGACTGGACGAAATACCGGGTCTCGGTGCGCGAGGTTGAGAAGATGACCGGGCACACCTTCTTTCGCACCGTGGATGCCGACGTCGCCGCCGAAATCAAACGCGATGCCGATTCGGTGAAGGTGAAACTGCCGAAGACGAAAGTGAAGGCTCCATGACCAAAGCGATTGACGACCTGACGCAGGCCGTGAAGGGGCTGCTTTACAGTAGTGAGTCCGAAGCGGAATTGAAGCCAGTCACCGTGGAAGGCAGCGCCATCGACGCTGTTGCAGCGCGGAAGCTAGCGGGCGCGGCGAAGGGCGTTGCCGTCGAGGAAGAGAGCCTCGACGACTTCTTCCGCACCGTGCCACCGGAGGATAAAGCGAAGTTCGCCAAGGTCCGCAACGTCTTGGAGCGGCTCGCCAGCGTGAAGGTGTTCAAGGTGGGTGATGAGCCAGAGAAGCAAGTATTCGTTTTGGGCAAGGATGACGGCGGCAACGTCGTGGGAGTCAAGACAATGGTAGTGGAAACATGATACCGGCGGTCCCTCGGTGGTCACACATACCACATCACCCGAGGGACTCGCAGGCCCGCAGTTGCGGTGGGCACCGCGAAATTGACTCAGGAAAAGCCGCCGTGACCTGAACGAATCAACGCGGGTGCGGACGTTGACGATTCACCACGGGCGGCATACGTTCGTGAGCCATGCACTGGCGGAGGGCGGACGCTGGCGGAGGTGCGGTTGGCGGCGGGGCACACGAATCTGGCGGTTACCAGCGTGTACTTGCATGTGGCGGTGGATGATGATGAGGGGGTGGGGGAGTTGTTTGGGGCAAGAAGGTAACGGCGAGAAACGCATGGGGTCCTTTGTGGGGCACGCACGTTCTCAACGTGCCCCACAAGTAAAATAGTTACTCCGCAGCGCCGCCTTGCCAATCGAGGGAGCGGAACGGCGACGCGGGCAAGCCTTCCTTGTTCATCAGGTTCGGATTGGCGATGTTGCGCCAGCCGTAGCGAACTTGGGTCGGTTCCGCGACACCTTGGGCTTGAACGACGACGGTGTTGCCATCGATCATCGCCTCGGCAGCGACGAACTTGCCGTCCTTG
>DASRSQ010000626.1:0-3473 GCA_035656475.1 Gemmataceae bacterium
CTCCGAGCATCTGGGGCGCTGCATCGATGACGCCCGGCTACGCCGGCAACGGCAGGCGGAAGTTGTCAAACGCTGCATCGAGCAACGCAACCGCTGGGCGATTCGCGAGGAATCACTGCTCTCGCTCAAGAATCGTATCGAGACGGCCAACGAGGCCGAGGAAACGAAAACGCTGCAAGTGCAGCTTCAAGAAGTCATTCTGCGGGGCTGGCTTGGCAACGATGCCGACCGGACGCCGGAAGCTTGAAAGGAAGATGTCGCCATGCGTATGATTGCTTTGCTCTGTTTCGTCATTTTGTTGTTCGGCGCCGCCGCGGGCGGATCGTGGTATTTGCAATCGATGCAGAACAAGGACAAGGATGGAGAATCGAAGACGGCCGAGGACAAGGAGAAGCCCACGAAGCCTGCTCATCCGACGGCGATCAAGCACGTCAGTGGCGAGGGGTCCAAGCCGATCATGCGGCCTTCAAGCAGCAACGATACCGAACATCTCACCAAGCTGGCCGCCTCGCTGGAACAGCGCAAGGAACAGCTCAACACCAGGGCCAAGGAGCTCGAACTGCGTGGCAAGCAGATGAACATCGTCCATGACGAGATCAAGAAGGAACAGACCAAGCTCAATGTCATGCGCAAGGAAATCCAGGTCGAGCTGCTGCGCGTGCAGGAGAAGCTCGACGAGCTCGACAAGAAGTTGGCCGCAGTGCAGAGTGAGCAAAAAAACTCGGTTATGCAGGCCAAAGCACTGCATGATGCACGCATTGACGTCAGCGACCGGGAGTGGGCCAATCTAAAGGTGCTCTTCAAGACGGTCGAGAAGATGGATCCGGATGCTGCCGCATCGACCATCATCGACATGTCGAACAGCGGCAAGATCGAAACCGCGGTCAAGCTGCTGTCCATGATCCGCGATCGCCAGGCGGCGGCGATCTTCGCGGAGATCCAGAAACAGGACGAGAAGCTGCCGGGCCAGCTCTTCGAAAGGCTCCTCACCCTGAAGACACCGGCGATGTCGGCCGAGAAAGGGGCGGCCAACTGATTGAATTCAACTCGCTGACGGATTCAGGTACTGACAGGGAACAATCACAGAGGATTTGGAGGACACGGAGCTCACAGAGAGGGACCGATTGAGAGATAAGGCTTCTTGCCCGGGAGCGGGCACTACCAGTTTCTCGCTTCGAGCGGTTGCTTGTGACGATGAATCTGGCAAGAAATGCAAATGGAGTCCGCGTCTCTCTGTGTGCTCCGTGTTCTCCAAATCCTCTGTGGTCGTTCCCTGTCAGCGACTGAGCCCGTCAATCGATCTGAGTCTGCCTGCTGCGCACCGCAATCACCTCACAAACCGACCTTTCCTGAAAATGGACCTTTCTGGTAAGCTTGACATCCTCGATTCGTGAACAATGCTTGATTGTTAACGATCGGCACCAGGCATTAAGCCCGGCCCGCTGAAGGATGCACCATGGCTTTGACCCCCTCGCAGCGCCCCACGCGCGAATGGCCGCTGTTTTTACTGACGATCTTCGTCGTCGGCTGCGTCGTGTACCCGCTCTGGCAGAACTTTGCCGGCGCCCTCGACGAGACCTGGCTCAGCCTGCCTCCCGAACGCTGGGCCAAGCTGCTGCTGGGGCCGGAACAGATCGCCTGCTATTGCGCCTTCACCTGGTCGTTTCTCATCTTCCTGAGCCGATTCGGCGAAATGCGCCGTCAGCGCCGCGGCTTCGCCCTGGGCTTCCTCCCGACCGACGACGGCGCCCGCATTTTGCCCGAAGATGCTCGACCCTTGCAACGCACGCTCGACCAGATCACCGCCTCGCAGGGCCCGTTCATCCTCGCCAACATGATCCGGGCCGGCCTGGCGAAATTGTCGCTGTCGGGCTCCAGCGTCGATGTGCGCGAGACGCTCAAGACGCAAGCCGAGGCCGACCTCGGGCGGCTGATCTCCAGCATGTCGACCATGAATTACCTCGCCTGGGCCATCCCCGCCATCGGCTTTTTCGGCACCGTCCGCGGCCTCGCCGGCAGCATGACGCTCGCGGGGCAAGGCGGCGAACAATTGCGGATTGCGACCGGCCATCTCACCGTCGCCTTCGATTGCACGCTGGTGGCGCTCGGTCTGAGCCTGGTGTCGATGTTCTTCATCCACGCTCTGCAGCGCGCGGAGGAATCGCTGGTTATCGATTGCCAGCAATATTGCCTGGAGCACCTGGTCAATCGCATCTACGAAGCGGACCTGGAACCGAGTCCTGACCTGGCGTCATCGGAAATGATGGCAGGGAGCAACCGATGACCGTGCTGGCCTTCGACTGGAATGCGACGCGCGTGCGCGGCGTCGTGGGGCGTGCGGGGGAGATGCCCCTGCCGATGCCTCTCGAACCGCCGCATTTCGAGTTGCCGCTGGCAATCGGACTGGATCACAAGCCCGATGTCGGCGCGTCGGCACTGGCCCGCTGCCGCTCGGCGTCCCGGCAGACGTGCGCGTCGTTCTTGCCGCATCTGGGCTCCGCAAAACGCTGGCACACGCTGAACGCTGAAGGAGCGTGCGACCTCATCTGGCAGCGCCTGCAGTCGCCAGCGTCCAGCGCCCGAGCGGTTGTGTTGACGTTGCCGGCCTATTTGCAAAATGCGCAGGCCGATGCGCTCCGCAAGCTTGGCGAGAAGTCGCGCCTGCCGATGCTCGGCTCGATCTCGACGCTGCTCGCCGCCGCTCTCGCGGGGCACGCCCTGCACTACTGGCAACGTTCCGTGCTTGTCATCGATGCAGACGATCATGCCATGTCGCTGGGCTGGGTCAAGGGATTGGCCGACCGCGCGCACCTCATCGAAGCGCGCTCGTTCACGCAACTCGGCGTGCGCGCCTGGAAAGAACGGCAGATCGACGCGCTCTCCGATCGCTTCATCCGCGAACACCGCCGTGATCCGCGCGATGTGCCGAGCGCCGAGCAGAGCATCTTCGATCAGCTCGACGCCCTTGCCCTGGCCGCGCTGACGCGTCGACCGATGCAGGTCGGCGTCAACGGCACGCAATGGTTCAAGCATCTGCTGGTGCGGCCGGAACACACGATCCACCATTGCCGGGCCCTTGCGCAACAGGCGGCACAGGAAGCGGCGCAGTTGCTGACCTGCTGGCCGAAAACCGAGATGCCTCCCGCGATCCTGGTGACACACCAGGCGAGCCGATTGCCCGGTTTCATCGACGCGCTGCGGCCCTTGCTCGCGGAGCCGGCGAGCAGCACGAGCGAAACGATCCTGCCACCGACACGTGTCACCGGCGTCGAATTCGAAGATTTCGGCGAGGACCTGCTGGTCGAGGAGACGCCGACGCGTCACGTCATGGTGTTGACGCCGGAGGCGCCGGCGCAAGCCGCCCACGGCCTGGTGCGGCAGTTCCGCAGCGGCGCCTTGCCGGCGGGGCACGTCGACAAGATCGTGCCGATGGGGCCGGCCTTGCCGAAGCGCGCGGGCGAGATGCCGGGGGA
>DASRSQ010000627.1:0-4207 GCA_035656475.1 Gemmataceae bacterium
GTCTTTGCCAGTCTCGACGAGGGCGAGCGCTGGCAGGAGATCGCGCGGCATCTCCCGACCGTTCTGAGCATTGAAGCGCTCGATCGTCGGTAGCTAATCGCGCGAAGGCAAGGCGGAATGCCTGCTGTTGGCCCGTTTCGATCGATGATGATGTCCGTTTCCATGGCGGCGAACTGGTGCAAAGCGGACATGCCGCGTGCTTGGTCCGACGGCAGGTCGTGACCCATCTCGGAAATGGCCGGCCGGACCGATCCAATAAAGCACGCCTAGCGCTAAGTTCGAGGGGGAAACTCCGCAGCCAACCAAATGAGCGATCCTTCCAGTTTGTTTGACGACGGCAAGGCGTATGAACGACTGATGGGCCGCTGGAGCCGCCTGGCTGGAGAAAAACTTCTCGATCGGATCACGCCAGAAAAACACCTCGGATGGATCGATGCACTTAGCGGCCGAACTCAAATGTCCGCTTTAATTGGCAGCTCTGGCGCTGATGCGGGCAACGCTTGACCCCGCGGCCAAACCGCGCGCCGGGCACAGTCCGGCACTTGGCGGTTTACTGCTTGGCTGCTTCACAAATCGTAAAGCCGTAAGGCTGTAAAATCGAGACCGATCGATCTGCAAAGCTGTATCAAGGTCGGGCGTGCACAAGACTTGGGAGTAAGGGATGAGATGGGGCATTGTCATTGCCGGTGCCGTACTGAGTGTGGTTCTGGGGTCGATCGAGCCGTTGCATGCTGGCGAGACACAGAGCGCCAAGTGGGCGATGCCGGGTTGCCATGAACTGATCGATCGCCAGGGTTATGGCGAGCAATTTCGACAAGGGATTTGCGCTGGGCAGGTCAATGCCCTTATGGACTTGGGCACCGACCTAGGCCTTTGTGCTCCCGCAGATATGACGAGCGGGAAGGCTTATGGTGTCGTCGTGAAATACATCGACAATCACCCAGCACGGCAAAACGAGATGTTCACCGAGTTAGCCTGGGAGGCCCTTAGAAAAGCTTGGCCTTGCCCAAAGTATTAAGCGAAACACGACGGGCGGTGCCGCCTTCCAGGCGTTGCCGATGGCAAGTCTGGGCGCGTTGGAACTCGTTTCGCTGCCCGCCGCCTATTTTCTTCTTCCGGGCATGGCGGCGCCCTTGCTCCCTCGATAGAATCTCAGAAGGGTGAGATGGTGGGTCAGTGCTGAGCACGAACCCCGTCTTCCTTCAGGCTTCCATCGGCCCCGACATGAGGAGGGCGGCATTAGCGCCGCCGGATACTTGTTACCCTTGTCCTTTGCGGGCAACCGTCTTTTGGACGGCGACTCGGTGCGCTTTTCTCGGCGGGCACCAAACACAAGCGTCATGCCCGTGCTTGTGTTGCTCATCACCTCCAATCTTGCCCGGCGCCGTATGAGGGAGCCGTGGCCTCGCATCGACGGCCTGGGTAGCAATTGGCACAACGCGCTCGTTCACGCAGGGCAATGGCATTTCGGCTGTTGGGTGGGAGCGGACGTGCCGCGGACATCCCTCAAAATGTCGAAAAGTGGCCCGAAACGACCTCCTCTATGCGTCGTAGGCGCCCGCCTTGATAGCGCTTACGCACACGGCGTGTCGACACGGCTCCATGGTCGTTCGCTGCGAGATCGGAAAATCCACGGCCGAAGCTAATGCCGGCTTAGCATCAACTATCAGAACGATAATCTATTGGACGTGGGTTCGCGGCCGATGCTCCGATGGCTCCGTCCAAAGACGGAGGAGCACGATGATCAAGCCGCTCATAGTTTGCGCCGCACCGGCCGGCCTCCTGGTGGCTGGGACTGCGCACTCGCAGGAGGCGCCGCCACCGTCCGATCAGGCTAAACGGATCGAAGATGTCGTCAATCGGGCTGCTGCTCTCGTCGGTCAGCGTGGGCGGGCCGCATTCGACGAATTCAGAAAGCGCGACAGCGAGTGGTGGTTCGGCAACACATACCTCTTTGCCTATGACGACCATCTGAACGTTCTGCTCAACCCGGCATTCCCCAAGCGCGAGGGGACCAATCCCCATGGCGAAAAGGATGCAAACGGGAAGATGTTCCACGATGAGTTCTTGAAGACGGTGCAGGCAAAGGGGGCGGGCTGGGTCGATTACATGTTCCCGAAGCCGGGCCAGACGCGGTCGTCGCACAAGTGGAGCTATGTGAAAGGGTTCAAGGCCGACGGAACGGCGGGCTTGATCGGCGCCGGTTTCTTCCCGGAGTAAGATGCTTTGTTCGTAGGTTGGGGCTGTGAATTCGCGCACAGCGTTGACGCGCGAATGTCTGGTGTTCGCACAAGGCGTCGAGTTAAGGCCGTCGCACTGCCGCCGGTGCTGGGCGGCGGGGCCGACATCCGAGCATACCGTCCCGAATCTCAAAAAGGACCCGAGGCCGACATTCGTCAGAACTACTGGGCCTGGTGACGTGTGCGTGCTCGGCGTCCGCGGTTGTGTTGCACATTGTGGCTGCTTGAAGGATCGGAGGGACGAGTAATTGGGAAAATTTCCCGGACATAGTCGGCGAGCATTTCGCAGTAAGCCTTTGCGTAGCGCGGCAACGGGCGCTGTTTATCCCAAAGGATAACCATCGGTGTTCGCAAAGGCCGCTCGCGATACGTCAGGGCAACGATGCGTAGCCGATAGTGGCTTGCCTGCAGTTGTGAGGGAATGATCGCCACGCCATGTCCCGCTTCGGCGAGCGTAAGCAAAGTGTGCGGTGTGCGGCTTTCGATGAAAACATTCGGGCTCACGTGGGCGAGGCGGCAGGCGGCATCAAATACCCTTCGGAACACGAAATTCGATGTGAGGAGAAGCAAGGGATGAGGCACCAGCTGGCTTATCTCGACCGCAGCCCCCTTACCGAGGCTGAGGCTTGGGTGGCAGGCCGCCAGCAAATCAACGTGCTGCAAGGCAACGCTGCCAAAGCGCTTATCGTCAGAGCTAAGGATCGGAGCAAGATTCTGTCCCAGGTGAATCTCCCGGCGCTCCAGCATCGTCATCGTGTCGCGACCGGCGGCCTCAATCAATTTCACCTGCACGTTGGGATAGCGCTGCGCGTAGCGATGCAGAAACGTGGCTTGCACACTTTCGATATGCTGTGGCGAGGCGCTGACCTTCAGCACGCCGGCATCTTCGCGCTGCAATAATCGCGCCCGTTCGCCCACCGCACTGGCGTAGTTCAACAAAGCGCGGCAATCGGTGAGCAACTGCTCTCCTGCACTGGTCAATAGCAGACGACGACCGATGCGATCGAAAAGCTTCAGATTAAGTTCCTGCTCAAGATCCACGATCTGTCGAGACAGGGCAGGCTGGGCTATGCGCAGGTGCACAGCCGCCTTGGAGATGGTGCCGAGCTCGGCCACCGTGACGAAGGTTCGCGTGTGTCGAAGATCCATGCTCATTTTATTTATGCTTGATCGGCATGATTTCATAGAGAAATTTTCTATTGGACGCATCAGGTGGTTAGGGTCAGACCTAATCGGAATGTCTTTGGAGCCGTTCCCTCGACGGTGCCGAGCGAAAAGCAGGAGGAAATCTTGTCGAAGCAAATCGTGGTTTGGAGAGGCGAAAAACCTAAACGCAGCAGTCTCAGTGTTTGCCTCGCGACTATGTTTTCTCTTTTCGCCTCGACAGCTCACGCGACCGCAATCAAAGTTATATGCGATAGTCCCGTGGAGCCAGCCTTGGCCAAGGTAGCCAACCTTTTTCGCCAAGAGACGAACAATCAAGTGACTTTGGCCTGCAACGCAGGACCCATCGTAAAAAAGAGGATCGATGACGGCGAGGTCGCGGACGTCGTTGTCATCGAGCCGGATTTTGTCGAGGCGCTTACCAATTCGGACAAGGTGCGTGCAGGGAATCGACCGATGGTTGGTCACGTCGGTGTTGGCCTCGGCAACCGGCTGGACAGTCCCGCATATGACATATCGACAATTGAAAAATTCAAGAAAACCTTGCTTGGCGCCGATCTAATCGTTTTCAACAGTGTTAAATCGGGAGAGGCCTTCGCGAAGGTTCTGGAGCGGCTAGGGATTGCCGAAACGCTCAAACCCAAGATCGAGCGCACGGCGCCGCTGGCCATTTTCCAACCTGTGTTGAAGGGCCATGGAAACGACCTGGCGGCGGGTACGATACCGCTCATTGCGACGACGCCAGGCATAAAGCTTCTTGGACCGTTGCCGGGTGATTTGCAGAGTTTAATCCCGTACACGGC
>DASRSQ010000628.1:0-12535 GCA_035656475.1 Gemmataceae bacterium
AGACATATAAGGGGTTTCTGCGCGCTTCCACGAAGTGTGGAGTTGTCTGAGCGAAGCGAAGCAACGGATCGGAGACAGCAACCGATCAGGAACATCGCTGACGACGGCAACAGGGCACTGACCGGTCAGAGTCCAACGTGCCCCAGAGGGGTGAGGGAAGCAGCAGGCGACTGCACCGGGGCAATAACCTGATGGGAAGGGAACGACAGGATGAAGTCGCAGACGGTGAAGCCGGCAACGACAGGATAATGGGACAACGGGCAATCGAAAGGCAAGGAGGATGAAGCGATGGCGGGACCGGGATGCTCAGGGCATCCAAGGCGAACTGACCATCCGAGCCGGGCAATCGCTCGGCTCACTTCTTTTTCTGGCCTCGACCGCGTTTGCAGCTTTCCTTCTTTGGTGGAAAGAGCCAGGTCCGCACGCATTCGGCAACTGCCTTCAGTCTCTCGTCGCTGATGCGTTCGCGGTAGACGCTGGCCATGTCCTCGCGTGCGTGCCCCATGATCGCGTCGACGGCCGGCTGGTCCCTCGACTCGCCGGCGATCGTCTCGAAGGTGTGCCGCAACGCGTAGAAGTTGCGATGGCCGTTGATCTCGAGCCCGTCGAGCAGCTTTCGCATTTCCTTGCTGACAGGATTGTCCGTCGTGTCCTTTGCCCAGGTCCAGCGCTTCGACGTGACGAACACAAGCCCGGCATGCGCCGCGTCGATCGGCTCGGGACGCACCTTGAGCCACGCGCGCATCGCCTTCACCGTCTCGGGCCACAATGGGCAACGGCGATCGATGCCAGTCTTTGGCCGCGGGAACTTCAGCCAACCGCCGGCCAGGTCGAGGGCCGTCAGCGGCAGCGTCGCCACATCGTTGTTGCCGAGGCCGGCATTGATCGCCAGCAAGATCATCGGCTGCATCGCCTGGCCGGCCGCCTTGACGATCCGACGCAGTTCGACCGCTTCGAACATCTTCGGTCCCTTCGACGCACGTTCCAATCGGAGCGTCTTTCGTGATGGGCGCCGAAACCCCTCGCCATACCGCATCGGTCGATCGATCAGGCCATTCTTGTACGCGTAGTTGAAGACAACGCGCACGCGGTTGATTTCATTGCCGAGCCGGACCGGTCCCCACTTCGCCGCCCAGGTTGACCGCAGGCGTTCGAAGTCGTCGGGCAGGATCTGTGTCAGCAGCCGCGTCTTGCCGAACGCCTCGACGAGCGATTCGCAGACGCGGTAATAGTCCCTACGCGAGTGCACCGACAACTCGCCCGCGGCGAGCATCGCGTCTTTCGTGGTGAGGAACCGGTTGCACAGTTCGGCGACGTCGGTGCCGCCTGGCTTCTCGACCCGCCGGCCGTGCAGGATGATGCCGTCCTTTTCGGCGAGGTAGCGTTCGAGAGCCTTGTCGGGATCTCCGATCGGGCCGAAGTAAAACATTTTGCCCTTGATCTTCTTCGCCCATTGGCCGGCGGCATGCTTGAACAGCGGAAAATCGGCGTGAGGTTTGGCGGGTTTTCGTGCGCGTTTCGATTTGGTAGACTGACGCATGGTGATGCTCCTGAATAGCATTGCCCGAGCCCTGGGACGTTTGCCGCGTCGCCAGGGCGAATTTGATGACCGTTACGAAGACTGGTGTAGTAACGGGTGTAGTGAAGATAGTAGAGAAAACGGTGAAGTCAAGATGACAAGGTAAAATGCTTGCTCTCGGGCCTATAGCTCAACGGCAGAGCAGGGGACTCATAATCCCTTGGTTGCAGGTTCGAATCCTGCTGGGCCCACTCGCTTTTTTCCTTGCTGACGTGCGTTTGCGCTGGCATTTTTCCAAGGTCCGCCGCATACGCGGCACAGCTCGATTACGCTGACGATGGACACCTACGGAAATCTTCTGCCCGATCGACACGCCGTCGGCGGCATGGCGGCAATGATGTCCAGCGAGAACGCGCTCGCGGCGACGGGAACGCAGATTCGCCCCCACCAGTATCGTGCAGGGTGCGCGCCACCTCTGCCGTTTCGCCGATCCAGGGCTGCATCGGGCCTTCCATCAGCCGGGTCATGATCTCGAGATCAAGGCTCCCCCTGAGAAAGGGAATCGACCAGGCGGCTCAATCGCACGGAGCGCTGATGCGACTTGGGGCTCTGACCTTCGAGCATGCTCAACTCCTTCATCGCGTTTCGCCTGGTCCTCGCGACGGCGAACAAAGCAACGCAATATGGGATGCCCAGTGTGCCGCTCAGAATTGCTCCGGAACAAAGTTTCTTCCTTCGATTGATGCCGCGTCGTCGTATTGTCCCTTGTGCGAACGACTGGGCAGCTTGATTTTATCTCGCGGCACTTTCTTGTACGGAATGAGTTTCAAGAGATGAGCGATGCAATTGAGCCGCGCGCGGGCTTTGTCGTCGGAGCGAACGATGTGCCAGGGGGCATCCTCCGTGTCGGTCGCTTCCAAC
Source organism: Gemmataceae bacterium (assembly GCA_035656475.1). GTDB lineage: Bacteria > Planctomycetota > Planctomycetia > Gemmatales > Gemmataceae > SIAQ01. The sequence continues at coordinate 2,441 of DASRSQ010000628.1, forward strand.
ATCAGGTCGCGGGCCTCGGAATACGCATACCAGCGCGCGTAGGATTCTAGGTCCATCGGGCTGAGCTTCCACTGGCGCATCGGGTCTTCGATGCGCGCCTCGAATCGCCTTTGTTGTTCCTTCTGACCGACTTCCATCCAGAACTTGATCAGAATGATTCCCGCGTTGGTTATGTGGCTCTCGAACTTCGGGCACAATTCGACGAAGGCGCGATACTGTTTCTTGGTGCAAAAACCCATCACATATTCGACGCCTGCGCGGTTATACCAACTACGATCGAAGAGGACGACCTCCCCCGCGGCCGGGAAATGCTGCATGTAGCGCTGCACGTAGAGTTGCGTTTTCTCGCGATCGGAGGGCGCCGGCAACGCCACCAGACGAAAGACGCGCGGGCTGACGCGTTCCGTGATCGCCTTGATGGTTCCCCCCTTTCCCGCAGCGTCGCGACCCTCGAAGACGACAATGACGCGCAGCCCCTTATGAACAACCCAATCTTGCAGCCGACACAATTCCGTCTGCAAATTACGGAGTTCCTTCTCGTATTCCCTGCGCTTCATCTTGGAGCGTTTGTCATCTTCATTCTTGGCCATGATTTCCACTCGTCTCCTTCGCCTCTCGTGCGAGGTCGCATCAAGTGTGCGTATTGCCATTCCGGCGATCAATGGCAGTCGCGGCGTCAATACATTGCCGCCGCCAACGCCCTGATCATCGCTGACAAGGGCGCGGTCCTCCGGCTACGAAAAACATCGTGCGCGGCTGACAAAGCAAAGTTGGTGCCATGCAGTTGCGCGTAAAATGGCGCGCAGCCAACCTGCGGAAATCGTGGCAAATCAGGAGAAACATGTCGTGAGTTCGCTAGCGCCGTTGCTGATCATGTTTAGCGCGTGTGCGAATCTCGCACACGTCTTGGTGGCCGTGTGCGGTATCGGTCACCTGGCCTGCTAGCACGCATGATTGCTCGTAGCATGAATTTCAATCTCCCGGCGCGGGGAATTTCGGTGGCCGCCCGTTCAACACTTCCAGCACGTCGCGGACCACCCAGCTCATGTTTTCGATCGCGCTGTACGTGCGGGCCGCCATGTGAGGTGTGAGCAAAACGTTGTCGAAGCCGAGCAAGGGATAGTCGGCCTTGGGCGGTTCCGGATCGAACACGTCAATGGCGGCGCCGGCGATTTTCTTCGCGCGGATCGCGACGGCGAGCGCGGCAACGTCTAACACGTCGCCGCGGCTGGTGTTGATCAGAATCGAGGTCGGCTTCATCAGCGACAACAGCGGCCCGCTGACCAGACGCTCGTTACCGGGCTTCATATCGATGTGCAGCGTGACGATGTCGGCTTCGCGGAACAGCGTCGCCTTATCAACCGCCAGCGCGGGAAACGTCAGTTGCGCTTGCACGTCAAGCAGGTCATTGTAGATCACGCGCATGTCAAAGCCGTTGGCGGCAATCTTGCCAACACGCCGACCGACTCGGCCCATGCCCAGGATGCCAATGGTTAGCTCGTTGAGTTGCACGCCGCGGAGCGTATTGCGCAGGTGCTTGAAGTCCTTCGGCTCGTAGGCATGATCCTTAAAAATCGCCCACGGCCGGAGCAATTGCAGCGCGTAGCCGATGACAAAATCGCCGACTGCCAGAGTGTTTGCATCGGGTGTGTAAACGACCTCAACGCCGCGCGAGCGGCAGGCCTTCACATCAATGTTCTCGAGGCCCACGCCGCCTCTGCCGACAATTTTCAGCTTCGGACATCGGTCCAGTAACGCGGCGTCCACCTTGGTGTAAGTGCGCACCACCATCCCGGCCACATGGGGCAGCGCGGCGTTGAACTCGGGTGAATCCGGGCCAGCTTCGATGACGCGCGCTCGCTCTCTCAACCACGCAAGCGGCGTCGGATCGGAGCCTTCGGTGACCACGACAACGGGAAGTTCGGCCATGCAGCCAGTTATAGCGAAATGCGCGCTTCGGTCCCGAAACACCGAGCATCGCTGATGAACCGCAATCCCTTCGTCGCCTGCGCAACGGATGCGTTTGCTTATTGGAAACGCAGGTCTACTTCGGCTTGCAGTAGCTCAGCGCCATCAAGGCATAGCCGGTGACGAGGTTGTCGTCGGCTTCCATCCAGTTGGCGGCGGTGTTGTGGAAGCCGCCGTCCTGGCGTTGACGCTTGGCGAGGGCGTCGGTGATGTCCTTGCGCCAGTCGTGCTTGACTCCCTTGTCGTCCTCGACATAGTCAATGCCGAGAGCATCGAGGCTCTTGGCCATCGTGTTGTAGTAGTAGTAGAGGCCCCACTTCGCACGCATCTCGGGCATGCCGGGATTGGCGTCGACGGTGTAGTTGTTCTTGATCCACTCGTAGGCCTTCTTGATGCGTTCGTCGTCCTTGCCGACGCCGCAGTAGATCATGCTCTTGACGCCGGCGTAGGTCATGCTGCCGTAGCCAGGGAAGGCGCCGTTGGGGAGGGCCTTGTCGACGACTTTGGTGGCGCCGCCGAGGGCGGGGGTGTAGATGAAGCTGCCGTCATTGATGAGCTTGGCCCAGGGTTGATCGTTGGTTTCCCCCTTGATGTTCTGGCAGCGGTTGACGAACTCGAGCGCCTTTTTCATGGCCGGGTCATCCTTGCCGATGCCGGCGGTTTTCAGGGCGTCGAGGAACATCTGCGTGTTGGAGAGATCGGGGCGCGATTTGCTGTCGTAGCCGGCGCCGCCGTAGAACGGGTCCTTCTTGTCCTTGCCGTCGTCCTCGTCCCATTGCAGCTTTTTGAGGAACGTGACGGCGTCGCCGATGACGGCCTTGTACTTGGCGTCCTGCTTGGCCTCGACGAGGGCCATGACGTTGATGCTAGTGACATAGTTCTGCAGGTTGACCTTGGCGCCTTTGCCCGCGATGTGCTTCTTGTCGGGATCGACCAGGCTTTCGATGTACGCGAGTGCCTTGGCGCCGACGGGATCCTGGGCAGTCGCCTGGCCGGTGCGGAGCAGGCCGGTGAGGGCGATGCCGGTGACGCCGGGCGTTTTGTCGGTGCTCCAGCCGCCGTTCTTGTCCTGGGTGGATTGCAGGAACTTCGCCGCTTTGCGGGTAACCGCGTCCCAGGTCTTTTGATCGGGTCCGACCTTCTTCTCGCCGGCCGAGGAGAGCGACAGACCAACGCCATAGACCAGGACCAGGCAGCAGCCGACGGCAAGCAGGATTCGATTCATGAGCGTCCTCGATTGGATACGGTGGGCGATGAACCTCGCCAGTGCAAAATCAGTGCCGACCGTTCGAGTCATTCTATGAGCCTGACATTCGCGCGCAAGTTCCGTAGTGCTGTGCGTTCCGTCATCAACCTTTATTGTATCGGTCGGCAGGAGTTGCCATGAGACACATCGGGACGTTGGTAATCGTGGCGTGCATGCTCGGGACAACATCCGTGGTGCGCGCCCAAGGCGGCATTGGCGGCGTGGGAGGCAGCGGCGGTGTTCCATCCGGTCGCGGGTACACCGGCAGCATGCACGGATTCACCGGCACGTGCGGCCTATCCATCATGGGCATGAGCGGCATGGGCGGCATGGGCGGCATGCAAGGTTTGATTGGCATGGGTGGCTGCTGCGGCGGCATGTTTACCGGTTACCAGTGCAATCCCTACGGCTTCTGCAATTTCGGCGGCTGCGGCGGCGGGTTCGGTTTCAACTGGATGCCGACCCAATCCTATTCGAGTTGGTCCCCCAGCCCCGCCAAGACCTACTACTACCGCACCCTCACCGTGCACACCCCGCCGCCCAATGAAGCGGTTCTCGAATTCGTTCTCGTATATCATCCCGACCGGCCGAAATACTTTTACTACTACGACCCGGTCGACAAGAAATTCCTCGGGCGCTATACCATCGGCGCGAAGCCGGAACAGTGTTTCAGCCTGTTGTCCTGGAATAGTCGCAAGGCCAGCTTGAAGGAAATCGGGGACCCTGGTATGGCGCTGGCTGGGCCCATGCCGGATTTCAAGCACATCATCCGTCCGCGGCCGGGCACCAAGCTCGAGCCGGCCCTGCAGAATCTCAAGCTGATGCGGCCCCCCGAGTCAATTCCGGATTGGCTGCTCGGCCTGCCCGCCGAGGAGCCGACGCTGAAAAAAAAATGACTCGTGCTGGCGAGAAAATCGCCAGCAACTGACAGCCATGCTCTCATCTCAACCCGATGTGGCGCGAGAAACGGCGGCCTCGCAACCGGATTCTCATGTCATGGTGATTGTATCGCCAATAACCCGGCCGCTCACGCGGCACGGCTCGCCGGAATCACGAACCCATCGTGCGTCTGAGCCAGCCGCCCGGATGATGGGAGATGAGGAACTTGCGCGAGCGCTCCGCGTCGAGCTCGAAGTCGCCGCGCGTGCGCAGGAAATCTTCGACGGCGACGCGCGGGCCGGGACGGCCGCCGATGAAACGCGGCATGGCGTCGATGACGCCATCTTGCACGAGACACCAGCTGCCCGGCGTGACCAGGGGCGCGTAGGCGTCGAGCTCCGCGCGCACGTGTGGAGCCGTGTGATCGCTGTCGAGCGTGACCAGGACCGGGCCGCCAGCTTGCTCGGCATGGCCGCGGACCATGGCGACGATGTCGGGGGCGACCGAGCTGCCGATGAGGAAGGTGATGCGCGGATGGGTGATGTCGTGCAGGCGTTCGACGTCGATGGTGACGACGCGGCCGTGGCCGAGCAGGTCGAATAGGTGGGCGAAAAAGAGGGCCGAGCCGCCCCGGTTGGTGCCGGTCTCGATGAGCAACGCGGGCTTAAGCTCGGCGATCGTTTCCTGCATGACCCACAGGTCGAAAACATTCTGCCAGATGGGCCGTCCCAGCCAGGTGACGTCGCCGAAGTTGTCGGTGTGCGTGATCAAATCGTCAAGGAACCAGCCCGGCACGCGCGGCCGCAGGAATCGGCGATACAGGCTCTGCGCAATCCTTGCCAGCATGCAGTCTTCCCGTAGGCAGGGCTTTCCAGCCCGACAACACATCGCGTCAGCCTGGAAGGCTGACCTACGCATCACGCCGACGCTGTCATTCTTCATACCAGCGCGGCCGGGGCGGGGGGCATCGATTCTTCTTCTTGCTCGGCGGCGCCTTGGCGTGCGGCGCCTCCTCGTCGTCGACGATCTCGGGCTCCTCGTCGTGATAGTGCGAGTCCTGGTACTCGTGCTCGCGCGTCGGTGCGAATTCCTCCGGCGATTCTTGCGTCGGGTCGGCCATGGTCTGCTCCAGTACTCTCTCCTAGGTGAATAACCTGCCCAGGGCTTTTCAACCATGTATTATACAAGCGTAGAGTTAGTCAAGGAAAAAACGCGGAGAACGCATGCCTGACAGCCTTGAGGAACGAAATCGCGACGTGCAAGCCATCCGCGCCAAACTCGATCCGCTCTACGCGCAGATCGGCCGCGTCATCATCGGCCAGCGCGAGCTCATCGATCGCCTGATCCTCGGCCTGCTCACCGGCGGCCACATGCTCCTCGAAGGCGTCCCCGGCCTCGCCAAGACGCTGGCCGTCCGCACGCTGGCCCAGGGATTGCACCTGACCTTTCAGCGCATCCAGTTCACGCCTGACCTCTTGCCCGCGGACGTCATCGGCACGCAGATCTTTAATCCGCGCTCGGGGGAGTTCACGATCAAGAAGGGGCCGATCTTCGCCAACTTCGTCCTGGCGGACGAGATCAACCGCGCTCCCGCCAAGGTGCAAAGCGCGCTTTTGGAGGCGATGCAGGAGAAGCAGGTCACGATCGGGGATAACACCTATTCGCTCGAATCGCCGTTCCTGGTGCTCGCGACGCAGAACCCGATCGAGCAGGAGGGGACGTATCCGTTGCCGGAGGCTCAGGTCGATCGCTTCATGCTGAAGCTGCATCTGAATTATCCGAGCAAGGAGGAGGAGCTGGCGATCCTCGACCGCATGGCGTTGATCGAGCCAGACGTGGCAATCGAGCCGGTGCTGTCGGCGACCGACATCTTCGGCTTGCGGAAAACCATCGATTCGATTTATCTTGATAGTAAGGTCAAGAAGTACATTGTCGAAGTGGTTCATGCGACGCGCCGCCCGAAGGATTTCGGCCTCGACCTGGAGTCGTACATTCAGTACGGCGCCAGTCCGCGTGCCACGATCTTCTTGACGCGCGGGGCCAAGGGGCAGGCATTCCTGGAAGGCCGCAGCTACGTGACGCCGCAGGACATCAAGACGATCGGCTACGACATCCTGCGACATCGCGTGACGTTGACGTACGAGGCCGAGGCCGACGAGGTCACGCCCGAGGTTTTGCTGAAGCGCGTGTTCGATCAGGTCAAGGTGCCGTGACGTTTAGCCCCGCCTCGCAGAGGCGGGCGGACGTTACCTATGCTCCGAAACCGCATTACGTCCGCGTCTGTTTGCCTGGTCGACCGACGTGAGCCATGTTCCGAAAGTGCGTAACGTCCGCGTCTGTTTGCCTGGTCGGCCGACGTGAGCCATGTTCCGAAAGTGCGTCACGTCCGCCCGCTTCTGCGAAGCGGGGCTAAACATCGTCCCATAAAGGAATCAACGCACGATGCGACAAATACTCTTCACCATCCCCCTAAACACCTGGATTTCGTCGCTGCCGAACATTCCGATTTATGGCTACGGCCTGATGCTGTTCACGGCATACATTCTTTGCACCGCGCTGGGCAAGCGCCTGTGCAAACGCGACGGAATCGATCCCAAGGTCATCCCCGATCTGACGATCTGGCTGTTCGTCGCCGGCATCATCGGCGCCCGTGCCGTCTTCGTCATCGAATACTGGGACCGCTTTTCTGGCGATTACGGAACCATCCTGCGGCTCTGGGACGGCGGTCTCGTATTCTACGGCGGCGTCATTGGGGGGGCCATCGGCTACTTCGGCTACGACTACTTCGTCCTCCGCAAACTCAACATCTCCAAGTGGAAGATGATCGACGTCGTCGCCCCGTGCATCATCCTCGGCTCCGCGCTCGGCCGCATCGGCTGCCTGTTCACCGGCTGCTGCTACGGCAACGTTGCCTGCGAATCGTGTCCCGCCCTGCATTTTCCCATTGACGCCCCCGCTTCCACCGACATGCTCCGTCGCGGCAACCAGACGCAGTATGGCTTCCTCTTCGATGGCGAGACGCTGAGGGTCGCCGCCGTCGAAGCGGGCTCGACCGCCGCCGCCGCGGGACTCGAGCGCGGCGACATCATCGTGAAGATCAATGGGACGCCTGCACACAGCCAGAATCTGGACCGCTATGGGACGCCGCCGCTCACGCTGACGGTCCTGCGCAACGGCGCCGAGACGACACTGCCGCCATTCGAACTGGCCAGCATCGGCGTACATCCCACGCAGATCTACGAGTCAATCAGCATGGTGTTGTTGCTGATGTTCCTGTTGAGCTACTGGCCCTTCCGCCGCTGCCATGGCGAACTCATGGTGTTCGCGATGCTCGGCTACGGCGTGCATCGCTTCCTGAACGAGATGCTGCGCACCGACAACGAGGTGGTCGCGTTCGGCCTGACGTTATCGCAGAACATCAGCCTGCTGGTGATCGCCGCGGCGATCGCACTGGCGATCATTGTCTATCGCCGTCCCAGAATCAGCGATGAGCCGCCGACTCCCATCTTTGACGCCGCACCTGCTTCAGATCACACCTCGCAAATGAGCTGAGCGTGCTTCGGCGGTAGATTACGTCATCTGAACGGTCTCCTTTCTGAACTTCATTTTGTCAACGAGAGCGTCCGCAACCGAATTCGGCGCCTTTGGCACTGCGCTTGCGTTACCTTCGCGATTGTGTGCTGGCGATCCATTCTCGCTTCGAGGGAGACCGAACATGAAGGAAGCAGTGCTGTGCATGGTTTTCGTTGCTATTTGCGTGGCATTCGCTTTTGCCGCGGTGACCTCATGGGCAGAAGCGCAGAATGAGCTCAAAGGCAAGCGCGTGGCGATTCTGGTTGCCGACGGATTCGAGCAAACGGAGTTGATGGAGCCGAAGAAGGCGCTGGACGCCGCGGGCGCAAAATCGAAAGGTGAAAGGGTGGAAAGATAAGTCGTGGGGGGAGAGCATCTCGGTTGATGTGCCGCTTGCTTCTTGCTTCTGCCGGGGAGCGTGATGAATCCTGACAGCATTGAACGGCCCCAACTCGACGGAAACGTCGCGCAGGCATTTGAAGTTCTGGATGTGAATCTTCTCGATCACGCAGTCTGTCCCGGCGTCTCCGACCCAGGTAATACCTCTTATGCTCCATGATAGTCGATTTCCTTCACCTCGAGCGCGTGTTTCTGAATGAACTCGCGGCGCGGCTCCACCTTTTCCCCCATCAGCGTGCGGAACATCTCGTCGGCCTTGAGGGCGTCGTCGAGCTGGACCTGCATGAGGGTGCGCTTCGCCGGGTCGAGCGTCGTTTCCCATAGCTCGGCGCCGTCCATTTCGCCGAGCCCCTTGAAGCGGACGATCTTGATGCCGTGCTCGCCGATCTTGCGGATCTCGGCGACCAGGACGCGCAGATGCGACAGCACCTGCTTGCGTCCCTCCGTCTCCAGGAAGAACCTCGGCGTCGGTTCGCGGCCAGCGATGCGGGGCGACGGTACGAGATCGCTCGGTTGCAGGTTCCACGTTCGCAGCTTCTCCAGGCCGCGATTCACCGCCTTCACTTCGTGCAACTCCAGCACCGAAAACGCTTCCGCCGCCGAGCCGTTCTTGTGCTCGCCGTCCGCGACCACGACTTCGCCGACCTTTTTCGCGTGCTCGGCACGCAGCGCGTCGACTTCCTCGACCGTGAATAGCCAGTGCTCGTGACTGCCGAGCATCACCTTGTAGATTGGCAGCTTGCCGTCCTTGATGCGCTGCAGCAACGTGCCGATGTTGAGGCCCCGGCGTTCGAGGATCGACAGTGAATCCTCGAGCTCGTCGAGCACGTGCATGATCGCCTGGAGTGTCTCCCCTTCGAAGGTCTTCATGTTGTCGCCGCCGTCGGGAGGCGCGATCAGCAGCTTGGCGCCATCGAGGCCGCGCTGCATGAGCTCCTTGCTCATCTCGGCCAGCGTCTGCACGTAGCGCGTCTTCTTCTTCTGTTCGACCTTGAAGAGCGGCGGGCGGGCGACCCAGACGTGCCCCTTCTCGATGAGTGGCCGCATCTGGCGGTAGAAGAAGGTCAAGAGCAACGTGCGGATGTGCTGCCCGTCGACGTCGGCGTCGGTGAGGATAATGACGCGGGCATAGCGCAGGCCGGCGATGTCCTCGGTGTTGCCGATGTCGATGCCGACGGCGCTGATGAGGGCGCAGAGTTCCTCGTTGGCGAGGACCTTTTCCATGCGCGCTTTTTCGACGTTGAGGACCTTGCCGCGCAGGGGGAGGATGGCCTGGTGAAAGCGATCGCGGCCATTGTCGGCCGAGCCGCCGGCGCTATTGCCTTCGACGAGGAAGATTTCGCTTTCGTCGCGTTCGTTGGAGGTGCAGTCCATGAGTTTGCCGGGCAGGCCGCCGCCGGACAGGATGTTTTTGCGATCCTTGAGGGCCTTCTTGGCCTTGCTCGCCGCCTCGCGCGCCTGGGCGGCGACGATCACCTTGTTCATGATCTTCTTGGCTTCCTTCGGGTTCTCCTCCAGGTACTTGGTCAGGAACTCGTACACGACGCTCGACACGATGCCATCGACTTCCGGATTGTTGAGCTTGATCTTCGTCTGCGACTCGAACTGCGGCTCGGGCACGGCGACCGAGACGACGGCGGTGATACCTTCGCGGAAGTCCTCGCCGAGCGGGGTGATGTCCTTGAACAGGTTTTCCTTGTTGCCATAGTTGGTGAGGGCGCGCGTGATGGCAGTGCGAAAGCCGGAGAGATGCGTGCCGCCGCCGGGGTTGTGGGCATTGTTGGCGTAGCAGCGGACGCGCTCTTCCTCGCCGGTCGTGTACTGAAACGCGGTTTCGACCTTCACGTCGTCCATGACTTTTTCGACGTAGAGGACCTTATGGATTGTCTCCTCGGTGCGATTGAGGTAATCGACGAACTCGGCGACGCCGACTTGGGCGAAGAAGGTTTCTTCCTTGCCGCTGCGCTCATCGGTGAGCTTGATGGTCAGGCCTTTGTTCAGGTAGGCGAGCTCGCGCAACCGGGCTTCGA
>DASRSQ010000629.1:0-4042 GCA_035656475.1 Gemmataceae bacterium
CCTGTTCCAGGCGAGCAATGAGCGGCGCATCGATCGGCCGACGAGCGCCCCGGTAGAAGCCCCGGGATGAGGTACTCCGAGTCCCGGGATACGGTCAAAATCGGTCGCAGCGTTCCGGTCCGGTGGACTTGCAACCAGCCATGCATGCCACGGTGTTTCGCCGTGGTGGAGCGTTACGTGCTTCACAACGCCACGGTTCCCACGTACGCAACGTGGGAATCCACGAGTCCAGAGCCTTGCAAGTGGTGCTTTCCCCGGACTGGAACCCTGCGGCCTAGCCATTCGCGCCAACAGTGAACGACCAAGGATAATCGGATGGGTTTGTGGTCCTGGGTCAAATCATGGTTTGTCTCGCCTCCGGTGGTTCGCGATGTCGCGGGCATGATGGATCACGCCGTCGGCAGCGATGTGGCAACGCGCGAGGAAGTCGTCGACACCAGCGGCAAGCCGCTCAAGCCGGGACATCGTCGCCGGGCGTTGCGCGACAAGCGTCTGCTGCCGAAACCCAAACCGACCGGATCGTTCTGGGGCCGCAAGAAGCCGAAGGTGATGGATGAGGAGGAGGCCGATCGCCTCTTTTCCGAGACGCTGCGCACGCGCGACCGCAACATCCGCGATCTCGTGGCCGACGAAGATCAGTTGCAGCGTCTGGGCCTGCCCGTGTGGACTTCGGAAGCGGACGTGGCCTCCGCCCTCGGCTTGAGCATCAAGCAACTCCGGCATTTCAGCATCCATCGCCAGCGCGACGCCGTGTCTCATTACGTGATCTTTGCGATTCGCAAGCGATCCGGCGGGCAACGGCTGATCCACGCACCCAAGAAACGGCTCAAGGCCATCCAGCGTTCACTCCACGAGCAACTGGTGAGCAAGTTGCCGGTCAGCCCGTATGCGCACGGCTTTCGTTCCGGTCATTCCGTGGCGACCAACGCGGCGCCGCACGTTGGCAAGGCCGTCGTCATCAAGCTTGACATCGCCGACTGTTTTCCGACGATTCATCTCGGCCGCGTGCGCGGCCTACTGATCGCGTATGGCTACAGCTATCCGGTGGCGCAAACGTTGGCGGTCCTGATGACCGAGCCGCCGCGCCAGCCGGTCGAGTTGGATGGCAAGATTTACCCTGTGCCGGTGGGATCCCGGTTCTGCGTGCAAGGGGCACCCACCAGCCCGGGATTGTGCAATGCGATCTTGCGGCGCCTGGATCATCGCCTCGCCGGCCTCGCACGCAAACACGAATTCGGTTACACGCGCTATGCCGACGACCTCACCTTCTCCGGCGACGCCAGGAGCAAAATCAAGCTGCTCATCACCATCGCCGCGCGGATTGCGCACGAAGAAGGATTGCCACTCAATCGCAAAAAGACGCGGGTTTTGCGTGCGGGGCAACGTCAAAGCGTGACCGGCGTTGTTGTCAACCAATCGCTCGGCTTGTCGCGCCAGGAACGCCGAAGAATCCGTGCGGCGTTACATCAACAAAGCAAGACGTCTGACCCGCTGAAAGCGCGTCAACTGCGCGGGAAAATCGCGTACGTTCGCATGCTCAATCCAGCGCAAGCCGAGGGACTCGAGAAGGCGGAGTGAAACATCAACCAGCGCGGGGCTGACGCTTCGCATGTGGACCATGCCGCGACCGATAATTCCTTGACTATGATCGTGTCAAGCGCACTCATTCTCCCTGTTTACGGCGGCACTCATGCTGTGCAACGGCCCAGATGCGGAGGTCTCCGAAGAGCCGTGCGAGATCGGCGGGCAGGTAGTGGGCGTTGAGACCGCTGGGATTCGGCAAGACCCAGGCGTGGCTGCCGCCGAACGGGGCCTCCTGGAGGCCAACGCGGACGTCTTTGATGCCGGAGATGATGCGGTAGGGACCGATGCCGACGAAGGCGACAACCGTGGGGCGCCAGCGTTTGACTTTGGCTTGTAGACGTCTGCCGCCGGCGCGAAGTTCGTCGTCGCTGAGTTCATCGGCGCGGGCGGTGGCGCGTTCGACGACGTTCGTAATACCGAATTTGAGGTCGAGAAGAAGAGATTCTTCAAAGGGGGAGAAAAGACGCGGCGTGAAGCCGCCTCCATGTAGGGCGGGCCAGAAGCGATTGCCCGGGCGGCCGAAGTGGCGGCCAATCGCGGCGGTGTAGAGGCCAGGGTTGATGCCGGCGAACAGGACGATGAGATCGTTGGCGACGAGATCCGGGACGCGTTTGTTGCGCGCGGCGAGAAGCTGCGCCTTGGTGGGTTTCCAGGGCGCCTCGCTGGTGCTCGTGATTGCGGTCATCGTGAATACTCCCTTTCAGTGTCTTACCAGCGGCCGAAGTGTGCGCCGCCATCGACGTACAAGATGTGCCCCGTCACCGTGTCGGCGTCGGTCAGGAACAGAACCGCGTCCACGATTTCCTTGACGGTCGAAGGCCGACCCATCGGCGACAGGTTTTCCATCACCTCCTTCGGAGTCTCCTTGTGCAATGGCGTATAGACCACGCCGGGCGCGACGGCGTTCACACGGATGCCGTCCTTGGCGTACTCCATCGCCAGGTGCTGCGTGACCGTTTCCAGGCCGCCCTTGGTAATCATTGGCACCGCCGCGGGGACGCCCCGGACCGGGTTGCGCGCGAGCGCCGCCGTGATCGTGACGATACTTCCACCGCTCCCCTGAGTCAGCATTTGCTTGATGGCGAGCTGGGTGATGTACAGGAAGCCCTCCAGGTTCGTGGAGACGAGTGACCGAAAATCATCGGACGTGTAAGCCATGAACGGCTTGGTGAAGAAGATCCCGGCATTGTTGACCAGAACGTCGATCGAACGAAAGCGAGACAGCGCTGTCTCGACGACCCTGGCGGCCGTCGCCGATTGACCGATGTCACCGTCCACCAAGGCGACATGCTCGGAAGCCGCAACTTCGGCAGACTGCCTCACCTTTCGAGACGTGGCCACGACATTGAAACCTCGTTCGACAAACGCGTTCACGATGCCGGCGCCGATTCCCTGGGAAGCGCCGGTGACCAGGGCGACCTTGCGTTCAACGCTCACGGCGACCTCCTCTCGGTGAACTTCAACCTTGCGAACGCATCCAATTTGGCGTCCGCTGCCGACTCGTGCACTCTGATTTACTCTAGTGCGTTGTCAAGGCTTAGATTTGGCGTTGCGAATTTTGGAAACTGGCCTTCGGGACCATTCAACAGCCCCAATTCTCCCGGAAGGATCCCAAAGGCCAGTTTCCAAAAACTTGCAACGCCAAATCTATGCCTTGACGGGACACTAGCTTCCTTTGGTCTCGTGTCCGATCAAACCCATCCATCCATCGGCGCTACGGCGTGGAACCGGCATGCGGGCCTTGGCCGAGATTTCTGCTGGATGTGAAGTTCAGTCCCAGACAGCGTTGGACCTATGCCACTTCTTATCCCCCGCACTTCGTTAACCAGCGCATGTTCCATCGCGCACTTGCGAAATCGAGCCTGATTGCCGTGGCCAGTGCTTGTCGTGCCTCGCCCATTCGGCCAGCCTCGCCCAATGCCACGCCAAGGTTGTTCCATGCCTCTGCGTAGTCCGGATCGATCTCCACGGCGGTCCGCCATCGTTCGATTGCCGCCACACGCTGGCCAACGGCGTAAAGCACGTTCGCAAGGTTGAAGCAGATGTCTGGGTCCAGGCCGCCGACTGCCAGTGCCTGACGGTATGCATGCATGGCGTCTTGCAATTCGCCATCTTCTTCGTGTTCGCATCCGCGCTGAAACCACTCGTCCGCCGTCATGGGCTGTGCCGCGATGACAGCTTGATCTTCGCCGAAGTCGAACCACATCTGGCCTGACGGCTCCACCAAACCCGACTCCAGGCGCACCAGGAAGGTGCCGTGGCGTTCGAGAACGGATAGCTGTTGCAGCGGCTCTTCCGGTTCGGCCATCCACGTACGCAGCCGCTCCAGGCCGCTTCGAATCTGGGCGGTGCTGACACCAGCGTCTGTCAGGTTGCAGAGCGTCCGGGCAGTGGCGATGCGCTGAAAATCGAAATAGGGAACGCCGCGAATTTCAATCGCCGGCTCAATCAGGCCGGC
>DASRSQ010000630.1:0-4466 GCA_035656475.1 Gemmataceae bacterium
TGTGTTTTTGCCTTGGGATTCTTGGCCTGAAGCTTGTTGGTGGCAGGTCAATATCCAATGACCCGATTGACGTACGCTCGCACCGCCTTCACGTCGACCTCGGTCACCACGTTCACGTTGGGCGTGGTCTTCAGCCAGGGACGGCGGTCGAAGACGCTCATGCCGCGCGTGAGTTCGCCGTGCGTTTCGATGTCGACGTTCATGCCGCGCGTGTGCACGGCCTCGGGGACGGCAACGGCGATGACGCCGAGGATATCCTTGAGGTGGAAGCCTTCGATGCCATAAAGGCTCGAGGTGGCGGCGATGCCGAACGGCACGACCTGGCGCAGGAAGTGGAAGACGGGAGACAGCTCGGAAGCGCCCGACAGCAGCTCGGTCGGCGAGAACAGGACCTTGCGCATCATGTCGAGCGGAATCAGCGTTAGCGGCGTCTGGCAGTGCAGCACGCGCTGGGCGGCCTTCGGATCGCAGTAGAAATGGAATTCGCTGACCGGTCCCGCGTTACCCGGCTCGTGCAGCGTGCCGCCGACCACGATCAGCTGACGGATGAGCGTCGGCAACTCCGGATGCAGGTCGAACGCGCGCGAGAGCACCGTCAGCGGCCCCATGCAGACGACGGTCACTTCATTGGGATAGGTGCGCACCAGCTCGCCGAGGAGTTTCTCACTGCTGGGAAGATGATGGAGGGACGCGCAAGGAAAATCCGTGTTGCCGAGGCCGGTTGGCCCGTGCAGGCGGGTGCCATCGGTCTCATAGCTGACCTCGGGCGCTGCCCCGAGACGCGGCCAGCGCGGCGGATCGAGCTGGTCCATGATGATGCGCAGATTCATCGTCGCCTGGTTGGCGGACACATTTCCTGGGGTCGCGAGCATGCCGAGCACTTCAAGATCAGTGTCGAACAGCGCGAGAGAAATGGCAAACGCGCCGTCGATCCCGGCATCGCTGACCAGGATCACCTTCTGTGCCATCGCTGGCCTCCTGGAAAACGTGGGCGCCTGCCTGCACCTGTTGTTATTATACGCTGGTCCGACTGGACGTCGGGGCTACCCCGACACTTTCCTGTCGAAAGGTGGGAACCGTGACGTCAGTCGCTCCCGCCACCCACTACACAATCCGGATTTGAATCAGGCGTCCATCGCCCAAAGCAGCAACGCCTTTTGGGCATGCATCCGATTGCCGGCTTGCGGGAACGCGAGCGATTGCGGTCCGTCGATGACTTCGTCGGTGATTTCTTCGCCGCGATGGGCGGGCAGGCAATGCATCACCTTGACGCCCGCGGGGGCAGCCTTCAACAGGTCGTCGTTGACCTGGAATGCTGCAAACTGCTTGCACCGTTCCTTCGCCTCCGCTTCCTGTCCCATGCTAGCCCAGACATCCGTGTAAATCACATCCGCATCGGCGACGGCCTCGATGGGGTCATCGGTCTCTTCCATGTCGCCGTGAACGTGGGTCTGATAGGTTTCGAGAAACGCCCGATCGAAGCGGTAGCGCGGCGGGGCGGCGAGGATGAAGCGCACGCCGATCTTGCCGCAGGCGATGGCGAGCGAGCGCGCGACATTGTTGCCGTCGCCGACGAAGACCAGGGTCTTGCCTTCGAGATCGCCACACGCTTCGCGCATCGTCAGTAGATCGCCGATGGCCTGGCAGGGATGGTAATAATCCGACAGGCCATTGATGATCGGCTTGCTGGACCAGCGCGCGAATTCGACGACATTCTCATGCTGAAACGTCCGCAGGACGATGGCGTCGACGAATTCCGACAGAGTGCGGGCGATGTCCGACAGGCTTTCGCGCTTGCCCAGACCCGCGTCAACGCCGTTGAGGAAGATGGCCTGGCCGCCGAGCTGCGCCATTCCGGCTTGAAAGCTGACGCGCGTGCGCAGCGACGGTTTTTCGAAGATCATACCCAGCACACGTCCGGCCAGGTATGACTTATGTTTGCCCTTGAGCGTGGCCTTCTTGAGGCGAGCCGCGTCCTTGAGAAGTTTCAAGATTCGCGCCCCGTCCCAGTCGAGCAGGTCAATGAAATGATTCATGCAATCGGTCCCTTCTGTTTAGCCCCGTTTCGGAGAAACGGGCGGGCGTGTCGCCGGGCGGCGATCTAGTTCCGTCGGATGGCCAACGAATCATGCCTTCGTGGCGAGCAATACTTCTTCCAGAATGTTGCACCCGGCCTGGAGCGCGTCGTCAGCCAGGTTGAGCGCGGGCAAGAGACGCAGCACGTTGCCATGGGTGCAATTGATGAGGAGCTGGCGCTTCAGGCAGGCGTCCACGATGGGCGTGCCGTCGATGGAGAGTTCGATGCCGATCATCGTTCCTTTGATGCGGATCTGCTGGATGAGCGGGCAGCGCGGTTGCAACGCCTCGAAGCGAGCCCGGAATGCGTCGGCGATGTGGTTGGCCCGCGCGAGCAGCTTGTCTTCCTCGATCGTTTCAATGGTGGCGAGGGCGGCGCTGCAAGCGATCGGGTTGCCGCCAAAGGTGGCGGCGTGCGTGCCGGGAATGAGCTTCTCGGCGATCGGTTTCTTGGCGAGCAGACCGCCGCAAGCGACGCCGCCGGCCAACGCCTTGGCGAGCGTGATGACGTCGGGTTCGACGCCGAAGTTCTGGAACGCGTACCAGGTGCCAGTGCGGCCCATGCCGGTCTGGACCTCATCGAACATCAGCAGCAGGCCGTGCTTGTCGCACATCGCCCGTAAGCCTTCGAGATAACCCGCCGGGGGAAGGTTGATGCCGCCTTCTCCCTGGATCGGCTCGAGCATGATCGCGCACGTCTCGGCATCGATAAGCTTCGCGGCTGCGTCAAGGTCGCCGAACGGAGCGTATTGGAAGCCGGCGAGGATCGGCTCGACCCCCTTGTGATACTTGGGCTGCGCCGTCGCGCTCAACGCACCCATCGTGCGGCCATGGAAACTGTTGAGCATCGTGATGATCTTGTAGCGGCCGTTCGGCTTGCCGTTGAGGCGAGCGAGCTTGATGGCGGCCTCGTTGGCTTCGGTGCCGCTGTTGCAAAAGAAGCATTGCGCGTCGAGGCCGCTGCGTTCAACGAGAGCCTTCGCCAGCAATCCCTGCGGTTCGATGTACCAGGTGTTCGGCACGTGGATCAGCTTGGCCACCTGTTCGCTGACCGCGGCGACGACGCGCGGCGGACAGTGGCCGATCAGGTTGCAGCCCCAGCCCGGGAAGAAGTCGAGATAGCGCGTCCCCTCGGCGTCCCAGACGTACGAACCTTCGCCGCGCACCAGGCAGACCGGGTAACGGCGGTAGTTGCCGATGACGTATTTGTCGAAGATACCGATGGTTTCCGCGGAGGTCATGAAACAACAACCCCAAGCCCCGGGATGAGCGCAGCGATCCCGGAGGTATCGCGTCAATGATCCCCGGGATCGCTGCGCTCATCCCGGGGCTTGAATTACAATGAAATCTCGGTCCCCACGCCGTGGTGCGTGTAAATCTCGAGCAGCAACGAGTGACGCAGCCGACCATCGATGATGTGCGTCTTCTTGACGCCGCCGCGCAAGCTGTCGAAGCATGCTTCGACTTTCGGGATCATTCCCTCATCGATGATTTTCTGCCCGATCAGATCCTGGCAGCGCTGCATGTTCAGGCTTGTTTGCAGCGAGCCAGGGTCCTTGCGGTCGAGCAAGATGCCGGGCGTATCGGTCATCAGAACGAGTTTCTCCGCCTGCATCTGTGCCGCCACGGCGGCGGCGGCGGTGTCGGCGTTGACGTTGAGCCAGCCGCCAGCGCCGTCGAGCGCCAGCGACGGAATCAACGGCACGATGCCCGCCTCGCAGAAGTCGCGCAGCAATTCGGTCTCGACGCGCGTGACCGTGCCGACACGCCCCAGATCGATCGGTCCATCCGCGCCGGGCAACGTCAGCTTCTCGCCGAAGAGGAACTGCAGCGACCCGAGGTGTGGACCGATCGCTCGACCGCCCATGGCGCGAATTTGTTTCTCGAGGCCGGCGTTGATCTCCTTGAGCAGGACGCGCACCACGATACCGAGCGTCTCGTCATCGGTGTAACGGCGGCCCTGCACCTTGCGAGGCTTGAGGCCCGATTCGGCCATGGCGCGGTCGATCGGCTTGCCGCCGCCGTGCACGACGATCGGCCGCAGGCCGACGGTGGACATGAAGATGATGTCTTCGAGGGTGGCCTTGAGCGCGTCGGGTTCTTCCATCGCGCTGCCGCCAAGCTTGATGACGATCAGACGATTGCGAAATTGTCGGATGTAGCTGAGCGCTTCGATGAGCGTCTCAGCCTTGCGGATGGCGTCGTTCATGATGGGGCCGCATCAACCCGCTTCAGGGGCGGTTGCGAAACAAAAGATTGAGTATAGGAACGCGTCGAGAGACGTCAATTGAGAGGTGAGGAATTTCTCGTGAAATATGTCGGTCCAACGAAGAAGCCTGCCAGCGAAACTGAGTTAATTTCGGTTGACCGAATCTGTCCGAGCCGCGCCC
>DASRSQ010000631.1:0-11198 GCA_035656475.1 Gemmataceae bacterium
CCTGGGCATCTTCTTCCTGCGGTCGGCCTGGTTGTTTGCACTGCAACCGAGCCACGCCCGGGCCCGCAAGGTTTTGCACGCATCGCTGTTGTATCTGCCCGGCGTGCTGGCACTATTGTTGTTGGAAAGTTGGATTCGCTATTTGTTGAGCGCGTGACCGGATCTTCCAAGCCCCGCGATGAGCGCAGCGATTCGCGGGGGTAGTATCCCCAGGAATCGCTGCGCTCATCCTGGGGCTTGATTGGCGGAATGGAAATCTCTCATGGCACACGATGCTGCTGAAAACTCGGAACTGCACATGGGCTTGCCGTTGCCAAACGCTAAGCTCGCGATCTGGCTGTTCCTGGTCACCGAAATCACCTTCTTCACCGCGATCATCGGCACCTACATGCTGCTGCGCAACGGCGAGCCGACCAACAACACGCCCTGGCCATCGCCGCACGATGTGCACCTGGTCGAATACATCGGCGCCATCAACACGTTCGTCCTGATCTGCTCCAGCTTGACCGTCGTGCTGTGCCACTGGTACCTGCACGAGGCCCGCAAGGAAAGTGAGCCGACCAAACGGCAAGGGCTCGTCAAGCGAGCGGTCCTGTGCCTGGCAACGACGCTGGCGCTCGGCTGCGTGTTCCTCGGTATCAAGGCGATCGAGTACAAGGCGAAGTTCGATCACGAGATCTTGCCGGGCCGGATCTTCGAGCTCAAGAACGAGGGGCCGCAAAACTACAAGTTCGTGCGCCACGTGCGCGAACAGCTCGCTCATATCGTCGATCACAACGGCGCCAACGCCGAGGCGATGCCCCTCTGCAAGGACTTGCTCAAGGACATCGACGATGGCTTCGGCGTCGGCAAGATCACGCCCAAGGAAGTCAATGAACGCATCGTCGGCCTCAAGAACGATCACATCAAGATTCGCAAGTGCGACATGCCCGAGAGCCCGTCCGGCAAGAAGGGCATCCTCGAAGCCGACCCGGACGCCCATATCTCCTATTCGATCCCGTACGGCAACCTGTGGGCATCGAGCTACTTCGCGATGACCGGCTTCCACGCCCTACACGTCCTGGGCGGCCTGGTGATTTTCGCCGTCTACTTGATCGCGTATTTGTTCGGCGGCTTCGGCGTGCAAAGCGAAATCGGCATCGAGGTGACGGGGCTCTACTGGCACTTTGTCGATATTGTCTGGATCTTCCTGTTTCCGCTACTGTACCTGGTGTGATGCGATTGGATATGCGATAACGCCCGCCCGCCTCTGCGAGGCGGGGCTAAACGGAGAACCGATAATGGCAGATCAACATGAACCCGGGCACGCTGGCCCGAGCTTCCAGGCATACCTGATGGTCTTCGGCGCCCTGTGCGTGTGCACCGCGGCGTCATTCGTCATCAACCTTGCCCTTGGGCATAACCACACGAGCGCGGGCCTCATCATGGCGGTGGCTGTGGTGAAGGCGGTGCTCGTCGCGGGCATCTTCATGCACCTGAAGTTCGACTTCGGCAAACTCTACGGCATCATCCTGCCGGTGTGCGTCGTCACGGTCATGATGGTCATCATCCTGTCGATCGATGCGGTGCTCGCCTGGCACGCTTATCCGGGCCGGGCCGTGCCCCCGATCCAGTAGGATAGCATCATGGCTCGCGTCTCCGCACTTTTGCTCATCGCCCTCGTTGCGATGCCGCTCTGCGCCCAGGAAGAAGACGCGACGCCCGAGTTCAAGTCGTTCGGCACCCCCGTCGGCAACTTCTCCCTCGAAGAACGCTCCGGCAAATTCGTCTCGGCCGGCGACCTACGCGGCACCATCTGGGTCGCCCACTTCTTCTACCCCGGCTGCAACATGTGCGTGCGAACGCTGCCCGCCATGAAACGCTTGCAAGAAGCGTATCGCGGCAAGCAAGGCGTCCGCTTCGTCAGCTTCGCCCTCGCGCACGGCAAGCCCGAAATCCTCAGCCAGTTCGCCAACGACCAGAACGCTGACTCGAACCAGTGGCTCTTCCTCGGCAGCACCAATGACGAGATCGTGCACAATGTCGTCAGCGGCAACTTCTTCAACGCGGTGATGCCGAGTAAAAATCCCGAGCCCGGCGCCATGTTCGAACACTCGACGAACCTCGTTCTCGTCGATCCGCAAGGCATCATGGTCGGCTACGTCGACGGCACCAGCGAAGCCGCCGCCGACGTCCTGATCCGCGAGATCGATCGCGTCCGCCTGCAGCAGCCGATCCCGATCACCGGCACCGACATGCCTCGCTTCAACGCGACGCTCAACGCAAGCTGCACCGTCCTCTTGCTCCTGGGCTGGATCCTGATCAAGATGCGGTTCGTGACGCTGCACAAGATCGTGATGCTGCTCGCCCTGGCCACATCGATGGCGTTCCTCGCGAGCTACCTGTTCTACCACTTCGCCGTGCTGCACATGGAGCCGATGCGTTTCCGCGGCGAAGGCACGGCACGCTACGTCTATTTCGCGATCCTGCTGACGCACACGGTGCTGGCCGTCCTCGTGGCCCCGCTGGCGATCTACATCACGGTGCAGGGGCTGCGTAACGCGCTGCCGCAACACGTCCGCCTCGCGCGCTGGACGTTGCCGATCTGGCTCTACGTGTCGGTCACAGGCGTGGTCGTCTACTGGATGCTGTACGTGATGCCGTGGTGAGGGATCATGGATTAATTCGCCCACAGACGTTTATCGCTGACAGGGAACAACCACAGAGATTGTGGAGCACCCAGAGAGCACAGAGAGTGGCTGACCCTATGCGGCTTTGTCTACCAACGGTGTGCCTTTCGGTCCGAATCTCTCGGTGCACTCTGTGTGCTCCACAATCTCTGTGGTTGTTCCCTGTCAGCGATAAACGTCTGTCGGCGAGTTGAAATCGAAACGGCTGTCGCTCAATCCGCGGCTTCGATACAATGGTTGGCATGGAGACCGTCATGCGTGGATGTCGAATCTTTCTGATCCTTATCGCCGCGGCTTTCTTGGCGCCGCTGCCCGCGCAAGCATGCCCCATGTGCAGCGAGTTCGTGTCATCCGCCACCGAAGCGGAGGAGACCGACAACTTTCCCGCTGCCGTCAATCGCACCATCTATTTCATGCTCGGCGTTCCCTACACCGCCTTCATGGTTTTCAGCTTCCTGATCTGGCGAGGCCTGGTGAAGAACGAAGCATATCGACAGGCCCTGCGCGATCGCGAAGAGCAGGCGAAGTCCGAACAAGATGCGCCCAAGTTAAACGAACCCGACACCTCCGGGTCCGACGCGTAATCGTTCAGTTCCATGCGTCGATCTCGGATGCGTGTTCCACCTTTCCGGGAGAATGACCATGTCCACTCGGCGCGAGTTCCTGTCCCGTTCCGCCCAGCTGGGCGCCCTGGCCACCGCGGGCGAATACGCCTTTCTATCCAATCTACCGCCTCTCTCCGCTCAGGACGTGCAACGCCGGCTCGCGCCGGTGCCGAGCGAACTCGAGCAGTTGGTCCGCCTGATCGAGGACAGCCCGCGCAATCGCCTGCTCGAAGAGATCGGCACGCGTATCCGTGGCGGCGCGACGTATCAGCAACTCCTCGGCGCCCTGATGCTCGCCGGCGTCCGCAGCATTCAGCCGCGCCCGGTCGGCTTCCGCTTTCACTGCGTTCTCGTCGTCAACTCCGCGCATCTTGCCAGCCTGGCGGCGACCGATCGCGACCGCTGGTTGCCGCTCTTCTGGGCGCTCGACAACTTCAAGTCCTCGCAGGTCGCCGACGCGCGTGGCGGCGATCGCGACTGGCGCATGCCGCTCTTGCCCGACGACCGCCTGCCCGCCGCCGAAAACGCTTCGCGCGATTTCCGCGCCGCCATGGACGCGTGGGACCTCGAACCTGCCGATCGTGCCGTCGCCCAGCTCGCCCGCGTCGGTAGCCTCAACGAGGTCTACGAGATCTTTTGGCGCTACGGCGCCCGCGATTTCCGCGACATCGGCCACAAGGCGATCTACGTCGCCAATTCCTACCGCACGCTCGTCACCATCGGCTGGCAGAACGCGGAGCCGATCGTCCGCTCGCTGGCCTACGCGTTGCAGGATTCCGGCGGGGAAGCCAACCCGTCGCGCAGCGATCACGCCGCCGACCGGCCCGGCCGCGACAACCAGCGCAAGCTGACGCGCATCCGCGCCGCCTGGCAGCGCGGCCAGGTCACACGTGAAGCCGTCACCGAGATGCTGGCGACGCTGCGCACCGCCAACGCGTCGGACGCTGCGGACGCCGTCGTCGAAAAGCTCAACGCCCGCATCGATCCGCAATGCATCTGGGACGCTCTCTTCCTGACCGCCGGCGAATTGCTCATGAAGCAGCCAGGCATCGTCGGCCTGCATACCGTCACCACGACCAACGCCCTCGCCTTCGGCTACCAGACGACCGCGAGCGACGAGACGCGCCGCTTCCTGCTCCTGCAAGCCGCATCGTTCCTGACGATGTTCCGCGCCCGCATGGGCAATCTCCCCGCAACTCCCCGCATCGACACGCTCGAGCCCGGCGAACTGCAAGGCCAGGGCCAGGCCGCCATCGACAGCATCTTCGCGTCGCTGCCCGCCGACCGCCTGACCGCCGCCCGCAAGACGCTCGCCCTCGCCCAAGCCCAGCGCGAGCAGGTGACGCCCATGCTGGCGACCGCACGCCGCCTGATTTTCGCGAAAGGCACCGATTCGCACGACTACAAATTCAGCTCCGCCGCGCTGGAGGATTTCTACCACGTCAGCCCCGCCTGGCGCGACCGCTACCTCGCCTCCAGCGTCTACTGGCTCAAAGGCTCGCGCGCCAACGACACCCCGCTCATCCGCCGCACCCGCGCCGCCCTGGAAAACAGCTAATACGAAGAATAGCCACAGAGGACACAGAGATCGCAGAGAAGAAATACGCATCGCGATAAAGGCTTCTTCTGGCTTGCCATCGCGCAACGAAAAGAGAAAGCTGGTTCGCCTTCTCTCTGTGTGCTCTGTGTCCTCTGTGGCAAATCTTGCGTCTGCGACTCGACTCCGTCAGAGAAGTTGATTTTCCCCCCCACCGCATACTAACAACATCCCACCGGAGCCTCGAACATGCGCCTCTCCTGGCCGACCAAGATTCTTGCCGCCATCTTTGCCGCGTTCTGCCTCTACATATTCATCCCCGACTGCGAACCGGTCGCCGGCCAGGAGAAAAAGCAAAAGAAGAAAAAGATCGATCCGAACATCACGTTCCCGCCCAAGCTCCCCGACGGCAAAACGGTTCTCACCGTCACGTCCGACGACTTCCTCAAGGCGCCGCCGACCATTAGCAAAGACGTCCTCATCGCCAAGACCGCGCCGACCGTCGACTTTCTCTATTACCCCTGCCAAACCTACGAAGCCAAGATCTGGTCCAACTGGGGCGACGGCCTTGCCATCAATGGCAAATACTACTCCTCCGTCGGCGATCACAATGCGCCCAAGGGCAACGCCTTTGTCTACGAATACGATCCCGCCAAAAAGGCCCTGCGCCTTTTGACCGACATTGCCAGCGTTCTAGGTAATTTGCTGTATTTACCCGGCAAGATCCACGGCCGGCTCGATATGGGCAAAGACGGCTTTCTCTACTTCTCCACGCATCGCGGTGCCACCAATGTCACCACCGACAAATATGAGTACAAAGGCGACTGGATTATCAAGTGCGATCCGAACACCCCTCGCCCTCTGGGAGAGGGGCCGGGGGTGAGGGCCGAAGTCGTCGCGCACGGCCCCGTTCCCAAACACTGCATCCCCAATAGCGTCCTCGATCCCGACCGCCTCATCTTCTACGGCGGCACCGCGCCGGGCGTCGGCAAGGACGATGCCGCCGGCGTCATGTTCTTTGCCTACGATGTTGCCAACAAGAAGCTGCTTTACTCAGGCAAGGACGGGCCGCCGCGCTACATGATCTTTGCAAAGTCCACAGGCCGCATCTACTACGTCCCCGGCAGCGACGGCAATGTCGGCCCGCTGATGCGCTACGACCCCGCCAAGCCGAGCGACGCCCCCGTCAAGATCGCCGCCCAGCTCGGCCTGCGTAGTGCCACGCAGGAAACGCGCGACGGGCTGGTTTACACTTGCTCCAAGGGAAGTGCCAAGACGAGCCGAACGATGATCTATTCGTTCAACACAAAGACGGAAGAGGCAAAGGAAATCGGCCCCGCCGCCGTCGGCACGCAAGACTACATCACGTCGATCGACGTGGACCCGACCGGCCGTTACCTCTACTACATCCCCGGCGCCCACGGCCACAGCGAAAACGACGGCAGCGCCGTGGTGCAGTTCGACACGAAGACCAAGACGCGCAAGGTGATCGCGTTCCTGTCGCCGTATTTCAAAGACAAGATCGGCGCGACCCCCACCGGCACCTTCTCCAGCGCCATCGACCCCGCCGGCGACAAACTCTACATCACCTGGAACGTGACGCGCGGCAGCCGCGCCTGGGACTGCTGCGCGTTGACAGTGATCCATATCCCGGAGGGGGAGCGGGTGCCGTGAAATGGCGAGTCAATTGGCGTTCATGTTGCGAAGATGAGACCAACACGCCGCCGACAGTTCGTAGGCCGAGCCCCGTTCACGGGGCTTTCCGCGACAGCGGTATAGGCCCGCCGTTTACGGCAGGTAAGCGAGTTCCATCAGAATAGCTATTGACGCAGCCCCGTTCACGGGGCCTGCCGCGATTGAGGGACGATCGGTCAAGCGGAACAGCGAGAAGCCCGTGAACGGGGCTGGGACTATGAACGAGTAGAGGAATTGGCGCAGATTATCCGCCGCAAACGGTGGGCCTATACCGCAGTCGCGGAAAGCCCAGTGAACGGGACTCGGTCTGCGAACTTATCCGCGGCGCCTTGATCTCGTCTTCGCAACGTGGAACGCTAACCGAGATAATGCCAGCAACCATTGAACGCCGTATCCACCCAGGCGACAATCTCGGTCGGGGTTTCGGAGTTGGACCGGCGAATGGCAATGCTCACAGATGAATTGCACTTCCTTGCTGGTATGGTAGCGCACCTAACGAGCAACGAATCAGCTAGCTTCGGACCAGGGATTTCGTGGTCCTGGATGGCGTGGAACGTATAATTCGCCTATCCCAGAACATGGACCTGGAGCCTTCCATGACGCCTGAAACTCCCAGCCCAGCACCTTCCAACCCCACTCCTGCCGGTTCAACGCCGGAAACTCCGCAAGCAAAGGCGACTGCTTCACCGGATGATGCGTTGAGGATAGGCGATGCGATTACGTACTTCAAGAATCAAAAGATTACACTCAGTTTCTCTGCGATCATAGCGGTTGTCTCATCCGGGGTATTTGCGGGCATTTCGCTTTGGGCGTACTCTTCGACTATCGACAACAGAATCGAATCAAAGGTTAACGCGCCGTTGAAGGAAGTGTCCACATCCATCAAAGAACTTGATACTCGCTTGACCAAATCGCTAAAAGAATCAACTGCAAAATCAGTTGACAAGGAAAGGGAACTAGATGACCTCAAATACTGCATTCTCGTTAACGGCGACATGGCAGCATCTATATGCTCCAGGAACTACGACCAGGTAATTACTTCGTTCAATGAAATGACAACGCACCAGGTTTCTGAAGACAAGATTCCTGATGCATTCAAATCGACAATGTATCAATCACTTATCCAAGCATATGCGAGCGGTGACAAGCTTCATCTTCTGACCGAACAAGAAGTCACCAAAATGGACAACGCAATAAGAAAGAATACTAGTAAATGTAATCCAGCCGCTTTTAACTATCTTGGCATTGCCTATTTGGCAACAAGAAACTCCGCAAAAGCTCGGCGTGCGTTTCAGATGTATCTGCTTGAATGTGAAAAACAGGTACTCTATCCTGAGTATACCGCATATGCATATAGCGGCCTGTTGTTGGCCAATATCTTAGAACTGCGAAAGGCTGCAAAAGACGAGCAGATAAGAGCGACCACATACACAATGGAGCAGAATCAAGGCACTCTTCCAGTGGCATACTCGGCGGTTGCAGACTTCTTGAGACTTAACAAGGGAAAGGGTGTCGTAAAACTCCTAGCCGCAGAATATCAGCAACCATTTGCAGATGGCTACGATACTGTTGTGGACTACATTGAAAAGAACCAGAAAATTACCAAGGTACGGTACGGTCGGTTTATCTATCTCGAGGGCGTCGTAATTGTTGACGGCAAGAAGAAAGCGATTCTGCACCCCATTTCGCTTCGCCCGAAAGAGGAGAACATCCCAGAAGGCAAGAATCCGCCAAAGGTAGAAATAACTATGTCGGTTCCAACTGGCGGCTGCTGTTACACGCCTCCACCAGCCTTGCTTCATTCTGCTTCCGACATGCGAACCGTTTCAGATGTGGCGGATGATCGACAATCGAAACTAGCTGCGCCGTAACGCCAGATCAGGCAATCGTACATCGGCCCGAACGTCTTGGCCGAGGATCACGTTATCCCGGATCACCGAGGCAAAAAAAAGGTGTCAGGACCCTTTTTAGTAACGGGGCTTCTCGCGGTTCCGGCTTCAGCCGCCGAAGCGTCAACGGCTAAAGCCGAACAGCGGGAACGCCCATGAATGGGCGTTGGCGGAATCACGCAGGCGGTTGCCAGCGACCCGACCTGAAGGTCGGGCCTAGTGCCGCTGCGCGGAAACGCCCGTGAACGGGCGTGGACAGGATTCATGTCCTTGCTCCCGTCACCTTTCTGAGCCCGACATGTGCCCGGAGAGGGGAAGTGCGGCCGAAGGCAATATCGTGCACCGGCTGTGGGTCGCGCTGCCCGTGCTCCGCGTTATCGTTGCGTGCGATGCAGTCAAACCTGCGCAACGCGTCACGCGGAATCTTGGCTGGCCCACAAGGTTGAGGGCAAGCGTAACGCGGAGCCCAGCCAGCGCGACCCATCGTCGATGGACGAAATTGCCTTCGGCCGCCCTTCCCCTCTCCGGTTTTCCGCTTGTTTTCCAGGGTTTTTCGCAATAGTAGA
Source organism: Gemmataceae bacterium (assembly GCA_035656475.1). Lineage (GTDB taxonomy): Bacteria > Planctomycetota > Planctomycetia > Gemmatales > Gemmataceae > SIAQ01. Next base: position 8,962 of record DASRSQ010000631.1, read on the forward strand.
CGACCACGGGCTCGTGGGCATCTACTCGGCTCGTGGGTATGCGCGGCGGGCGGGTTCTGGTACAATCCAGGTCATGAATCACACACGTCGCCACTTTCTGACGCGCACCACCGCCGGGCTGGGCATGGCGGCGGTGGCGTCGTTGCTCGACGCGCAGGATCCGGTGCCGGGGGAGCTTGGGCGCACGCATATCCCGGCGTCGGCGAAGAATGTCATCTTCCTCTTCATGGGGGGCGGGCCGTCGCATGTCGATACGTTTGATCCGAAGCCGATGTTGCGACGGCAGCATGGCGTGGAGATGCCGGCGTCGGTGCTCGGGACGCAGCGGGTCACGTTGATGACGCGGAACCAGGGGCATTTCAAGGCCGCGTCGACGCCGTTCCGCTTTCGCAAGGTCGGCAGGGCAGGGCATGACATGAGCGATCTGTGGGTGCATCTGCCCACGGTCGCCGACGAGCTGACGTTCATTCGCTCGATGCACACGGAGCCGATCAATCACGATCCCGCGGTGACGCTGATGCAGACGGGGCGTCCCGATTCGGGGTTGCCTTGCGTCGGCTCGTGGTGCAGCTACGGGCTGGGTTCGGAGAATCGCGATCTGCCGGCGTTCATTTTCATGATGTCCGGGACGCTCGATCAGCCGATCACGACGCGGTACTTCACCAACGGCTTTCTGCCGGCGCAGCATCAGGGGGTCCAGTTCTTCCCGGCCAGCGATCCGGTGCAATATCTCACGAACCCGCCGGGCATCGACAATGCAGCGCGAGGAGACATCGTGAGCGGGATCAATGATCTCAATCGGCTTCGCCGAGCGAAGGTCGGCGATCCGGAGATCGACGCGCGAATTCATGCGTTCGAGCTGGCGTTTCGGATGCAGACGTCGGCGCCGGACTTGATGAATGTCGCGGATGAGAGCGAACGCACCTTCGAACTATACGGTCCCGACTCGCGCAATCCGACGACGTTTGCCCGCCAATGCCTGCTCGCCCGGCGGTTGGTCGAGCGAGGTGTGCGATTCGTCCAGCTCTTCCATCGCGGCTGGGACGCGCACAACGACGTCATCGGCGGCACTCGTCGCCAGGTGCGCGACGTCGATCAGCCGATCGCGGGCCTGATCCGCGACCTCAAGTCGCGCGGCCTGCTCGATTCGACGCTGATCGTGTGGACCGGCGAGTTCGGCCGAACCGCGTATGGCCAGGGCGACCTGAGCGGAGCGTTCGGCCGCGATCATCATCCGCGCTGCTTCACGAGCTTCCTCGCCGGCGGCGGCATCAAGCCGGGCGTCGTCCTCGGCAGCACCGACGAGTTCGGCTACAACCTCGTCGAGCGGCCGGTGCACGTCAACGATTTGCACGCCACGATGCTGCACTGCCTGGGCATCGATCATTTGCGTTTCACGTTTCGCCACGGCGGCCGCGAGTTCCGCTTGACCGATGTCGCGGGGGACGTGGTGCGCGAGGTGTTGGTGTAAAGGAGACGGACATGAGCGCGATTCGCATTCGCAAGAAGGTGGACTCCGACACGCTGCAGTTGCCGGAGTTAAAGGCCTTAATTGGAAAGATGGTGGACATCACGATTGAAGAAGCTCCACGCGAGACGGGCAATGTGCGCTGGGCAGAGATCGATCGACTTGTGGAAAAAAATGCACAGCTCTATCCTGGTCCGGACATCGGCGTCGACATCATCCGAGAGATGCGCGACAGTAGGCATCGTGAGGGCGATGCATGAAGTATGTCGTCGACTGCAGCACTGCGTTCAAATGGTTCGTCATTGAAACGGACCGGCCAAAAGCGATTCGGCTGCGCGACGAATTCGAGAAGGGCAATATCGCACTCCTGGCTCCCGACTTGTTTCCCATCGAAATCGCCAATTCACTTTTGATGGCTGAGCAAGGCAGGAACCCTCGCCTCGCGGCAGGTCAAGCGGCATTGTTTCTGAATCACTTACTGCAAAAGCCCCCAACTCTCCTTGACTCTGTTCCAATTCTTCCGCGTGCCCAAGAAATTGCAAAGCAGTACAAGCGAAGCGTCTATGATTGCCTGTATGTAGCGCTTGCTGAACGTGAACAATGCGACCTCGTCACCGCCGACGTCAAGCTAGAGCAGTTAACGTTTTGGTGTGCGGGTTATTTTAGGTAATATTACCGCCTGCAATATGGAGGTTGTTCGCAGGAGGTGACGCATGGAGGCGCTCCCGATTCGTTTTCGTTCGCGCGTGGTCCAAGCGTATGACAAGGG
>DASRSQ010000632.1:0-1981 GCA_035656475.1 Gemmataceae bacterium
GGAACAGATCGACATGGGAAAGCCGCTGTCCGCGCCGCCATTGGGAATGAAACGGATCGATTTGGCGGACGTGATAGGGACACTCGAGGAGGAGTACCGTATGGCGATATCTGACCACGCCATTGAAGGTCGTGCCGGGACTGGCTTCGAGCAAGCGGTCACGAAGCTCACGCCCGCAGACCTGGTCTTCCTCGTTAACACAAGCAAGGGGAACCCACCCCGAAAACCAATGAAATAGCCATGCCTGATTCGCAAGAAGTGATCTCGATCGCACCTGTCGCCGAGCCTGATTGGCCCGACGCCATCCGCTATCTCGAACAGGCGGTGAAGGCGGGCAATCAGGATCCGCACGCGCTCTACCTGCTCGCGATGGCGTACAAGCATCAGAACCGCTCCGCCGACGCCCGCCAGACGCTTGCGAAAATCGCCGATCCCGATGCCAACGTGCTGCTGCAGCGCGGCGTGCTAGCCTTCAACGAAAAGGAATGGCCCGCCGCCGCCACCGAGTTTGAAAAGGCGACGCAGAAGGACCCGGCGTCCTACGCCGCCGCGTACAACCTGATGCTGACGCGGCTGTGCCAGGGGCAGCTCGAGGGCGCGGTCGAGATGCTCGACAAGTTGCTGCCGCTCGCGCCGACGCCACAGGAGAATCGCTTTCTCGCCATGTTGCGCGGCCTGCTCGGCGGCACCGATCAAAGCCAGTCGCTCGCATCGATCTCGCCGCAGGAAGAGCAACGCCTGCTCGACATGATCGTCGGCCTCAACCAGTTCGAGGTCGTCTATCGCTTGCTCGCCAAGCTGGTATCGGCCCGACCCAGCAGCGAGGCCGCCTTCCGTGCCTATATCGGCGCCGCTCTTGTGCAGGCGAAGCTGCTCGTCGAGCGCTGCCAGTGGAGCGATGCGGAAATTCTTCTTGCGCCGCTCAAGCGACGGCTCGAATCAAGCCAGATCAAGGTCGATCCCTTCTATCTGATTGCGATTCTCAACATGCTCGGCGTCTGTGCGGCCATGACGCAGGATTTCGAGCGCGGCCTCAACCATTTCCGCGCTGCCGCGGACGCCTTCCAGCGCGACTTCTCGAGCCCCGGGCCAGCCAGCAAGACCGATCGCTACGTCAATGCCCAGGGCGTCTATCTCGGGGCCTGGCTCGAACAGAACCTCGCAATCGCCAACGAGGCGCTCAACCGCTTCGATCTCGCGGAGACGCACTGGAATCGCTATTTCGATTATCTCGAACACTACGTGCCGCGCTCGCTGCCCCCCGATTACCTGCCCAACCTCGGCTTCGAAGGCGCCAGCCGGCTCGCGGATCAATTCTCGCGCAAGGAAAAGTGGGGATCGGCCGCTCACTTCCTGCAGCGCGCCCATCGCATCCGTCCCACCGATTACGAGACGCTCGAGCGCCTCTTCCACATGTACACACAGCTCAAGCGCAACGACGAGGCGCGCAAGATTCTGCGCCGCCTGCGCGAGGTCCGGCCGAATGATCCGCAAGGCGAATTGTTCGAACTCGAGGTGCGCGAGGTGCGCCGGCTCGACGATGTCGACGCCCTGCTCAGCGACCTGCGCCGCGTCGCCCAGCGCTTTCCGAACGACTCACGCGTCGAGGAACGCGGCTCGGTCATCGTGCACAACGTGATGCCGATCCTGGAACGCATCGCCGATCAGTACGCGGGGCAGGTCAACAAGGTCGTCGATCAGATGCGGCGCTTGCCGAGCTATCAGATCAACTGGCCGACGGTGCGCGACATCATGCGCGACATGGAGGACAAGTATCTGTTCCTGCGCCGTGTCGCCCAGAAGTGCCTGGCCCACGTGACCAGCGACGAGGTCCGCCGCGAGTTGCATCGGCTCATCAGCCATTGCGACCGCAAGATCGATCAATGTCACTCACTCGGAGAGTAGTGGTTGATGTCCGCGGCCGGGAGGGCGAGGCTCCTGCCGAGCCTGAAGTGCCCGAGGCCCTGCCTGACGTGCAGTG
>DASRSQ010000633.1:0-3184 GCA_035656475.1 Gemmataceae bacterium
GTCGAGCGTCGACCGCCGGCTGAAGATCTGGGAAATCACCAGCCGCGAGCTGCCGCTGTTGGCCGAGCATTCGGGGCAGGTGCTCGCGGTCGCGGTCAGTCCCGATGGCAATCTCATCGCCACCGGTTCGGAGGATTACACGATCAAGCTGTGGAACGCCAAGACCGGCGCCGAGATCGCGACGCTGACCGGGCACAAATCGGTGCTCGCCCTGACCTTCACGCCTGACAGCAAGCGTTTGATTTCCAGCGGCGAGGAGCGCGAGATGCGGATCTGGGAAGTCTCGCCGCCGCGCGAGATTCCGCGCACGCCGCAGCAAGCGACGCTGTACGGCCCGAAGGCGATTTCGGCCGCCTCCTCGTACATGGCCCTTGACCCGAAGGCGCAGACGCTGTTTGTGTGGATCCCGCCGCCGCCGCGCGACATGCGCGGCGTCCATCGCATCGACGTCATCGACTTTGCCAACAGCCAGTTTCTTTACGACTTCAAGGAAGCTGGCCGCATCGTCAAATCGGTCGTCTTCGCCCCCAACGGCACACTCGCCGCGACCGGCGGCGCCGATGGCAGCGTCCGCCTCTGGGACATGAACCGCAAGGAAGCCACCATGCGGCCCGGCGGCGACTGGATCCTCTTCCCAAAGGTAGCGTTCGGCGACATCGCCATCACCTTCGACAACGCCAGGCTCATCGGCACGAGCACGCAAGGGGATGTCAAGATCATGAACATCGCCGACCGCAAGGAGCTGAAATCGTTCAAGGCCCACGACGGCGCCGTCTACATCTGCCAGGCGTGTCCCGACAACAAGCGTTTCGTCACCTATGGCGAGGACAACATCATCAAGATCTGGGACATGGAAGGCAAGGAGCTGCGCCGCTGGGACCTGGGCCGCAATCAGGGCATGTTCGTCATCAACATGGCCTTCACGCCGAACGGTCAGCAGATCGTGACAGCGAACAAGAACAGCACCATATACATCCTGGATCTGCCCTGAGCCAAGCCGCAGGATTGCGCTGACGAGCCCGGACTTCGTTCTTGAGCTCCTTCGAGGTATTCGCCGAGTCTCAGAGATTACCCTTGGGGCCTGGCCGGATGTCCAGCGAAGACAATATCGATTTCGCAAGAGACCCACTGCGTTGCCAACGGAGTTCGAACGAGGGTTCAGGAACGAGGCGCTTGGCAGTATAAAGGGTGCATGGCGAAGAAGATCTATCCCGGCGCTGAATTCGAGCCGTGCGACAATGAGGCGCTGCCGTTTCACTTTGGCCTGTTCGCGCAGATCGGCCTGCTCGCGCCGTTGCCGGCGAAGACGAAGGAGAATCTCGAGAAATGCCCGGGAGCGCTGCGGCTGCGCCGCTTTCGGCGCGACGATGTCATCTGCCGACAGGGGGAGGAAGATTGCACGGCGTTCTACATCCTCAAGTCCGCGGACCTGATCGCGTTACGGGACTATCCGCGCCGTCGCACTCAGCAACTTGAGGCCGACCTCGCCGCCAGCGCGACGACGCGGGCCGAGCTGCAGGCGAATCTCGCGCGGGCACGCAACGAGGGCAAGGCGAAGGAAATCGAAAAGCTCGAACGGCAGATTCGCGAACTTGCGGAGAAGCAGCTCGACTGGCAGCGCGAGATCGCGTCGCTGCCGGCGCTCGCCGAGAAGGTGAGGTCGCTGCCAGCCGGTCCGTCCCCTGCGCCGGAGGCTGCCTTCGTGAGGCTGGGCGGGCCGGTGGCGGCTCCGCCTGCGGAAAGCTGGCTGCAACGTCTGACGCGGCGTTTCAGAGGCGCCGCGGGGTCGGGCGGGTATCGTCCCACCCTCAGCATTCCGTTCGACGGGCCCGCCGACATCAATCTGAACGTGCGCCAGGCGTTCCTCAATGAAGGCGAGCTGTTCGGCGAGATGGCCTGCCTCAATCGCACGCCGCGCTCGGCGAGCGTGATCGCGGCTCGCGAATGCTACATGCTCGAGATGCTGAGCAATATCCTCACGGAGATCGACAAGGATCCCGGCTACCAGGCAGAGCGCAATCGCGTCTACAAGGAGCGCGCCCTTGACCTGCAATTGCGCGACCTGTCGATTTTCCGCGACCTCAGCGACCATGAGTTCGCCGTCGTCGCCGGCGAGATCCGCGGCAGCCTCGAACTGGTCGGCTGTAAGGCAGGCGAGCTGATCTGCGACGAACACGACCGCTCCGATTTCGTCTATCTCGTCCGCACCGGCCTGGTGCAGGTAAAGAAGAATGTGTCGTCGCTTTTGAGTCCAGATCACATCACGAACTGGCCGGGCCTGCTCGCGGTATTGCAAAAGGATGCGCGCTTACGACGATTTCTCCCCGTAGGTCAGGCTTTCCAGCCGGACAACACGTCACGTCAGCCTGGAAAGGCTGACCTACCTTTGGCCGAGCAGGCCGAGATTGTGCATGGCCTGAATGCCGTCATCAAGAATCGTCACTTCGCGGCGACCGCCGAATTCCAGGAGATCATCACGCGCGCTCGCTTGCACGAGCGCATCCGCGCGGCGATGCGGCACAAGCATCGCGCGGTCGATCGCAAGGACCTGGAGGAAGTCGTCACGTCGGCGACCATGCGCGAGGCGAAGGAGCAGCCCACGGTCAACGTCGAGGAATGGTCGGAGCTCGATCAGCGCCGCCTCAATCGCCTGTTGCTCGAACAACTCCTGCCCGGCTGTTTGCGTCCGTTGCCGTTGACGAGCGGGCCGGACGTGATCTTGACCTACTGCTCGCGCGGCGACTTCATCGGCGAGATGGGCGTGTGCCGGCGACTGCCGCGTAGCTCGACGTGCATTGCCTTCGGACAGCCGCGCAGTCCGCTGCTTGGACCTCGTGATCCGGACCTGATCCAGGTCGAGCTGGTGCGCATTCCCGGCGAGGTGTTCCTGCGGCTCATCGAGCGCTTTCCCGCAATCCGGGCACGCGTCGAGGCGGAGATGCCGCGCCGCACGCGCCGCGATGAGCTATCCTTGCAAGCGCATCCCACCGGCGGCAGTACGCAACCGCTTGCCAAGCAATCCGAACGTCTCGGCCTGATCGAAGGTCAGCGATTGATGCTGATCGACATGGAACGCTGCACGATGTGCGGCGAATGCGTGCGCGGCTGCGTCGATTCGCACGCCGACGGCCGCAGCCGGCTGTTCCTGACCGGCCCCCGTTTCGATCAATATATGGTGCCGATG
>DASRSQ010000634.1:0-16283 GCA_035656475.1 Gemmataceae bacterium
CTACGATCACGATCAAGGCGGGTGCGCGCACATGGGTACGCCTGATTCAACCGGGTTCGAGCTATCTGTCGAGTAATGATGCCCGCGCTCACTTTGGTTTGGGGACTATTGATAACATTGATTCGATTCGCGTCACCTGGCCTGACGGAACAGTGGAGGATTTCCCGGGGGGCGCCACCGATCGCCGTCTGATGTTACAAAAAGGACAAGGCAAAGTAATCGAATGAGCGATCTGATTTCGAACAAGTATTCCCGGCCTTTCAAACGGCTCCTCGTGGGGATCTCTGTGCTGATCGTTATCGGTGTGGCCGTTTGGCGTTTGTGGCCGTGCTCCCCCGCCGGATTACCCGCCATTGATCTTGCCCACGCCGAGCCCGCCGTACGCGCCGCCGTGGAGGAACGGATCAATGTCGTGAAGAAAAATCCAAACTCCGGGGTTGCATGGGGGGAGCTCGGAATCGTCTTGAAAAATCAGACCTTTGTTGACGAGGCACAGCAATGCTTCGCACGGGCTGAAGTTCTAGATCCGAAGGACGCAAGGTGGCCTCACTTTCAGGGCGTGCGTCTGTTGCAGCTGGATCCCCCCGCCGCGCTCCCGAAATTTCAGCGTGCCGTGGAACTGAGCAAGAAAGAAACCGTCGGTCCGCGGCTAAGACTCGCGGAGCTACTTCTGCAGCTTGGCCGTTTCGCTGAAGCAAAGGAACAATTCCGCTATCTCCTCAATCAATATCCCAAACACCCGCGTGCCAGTCTCGGAATCGCGCGTGTGGAACTCCATGCAGGGGAGCTGCAAAATGCACTCGATCACTCTTCCGCGGCAGTGACGCATCCTCTCACACGCAAGTCCGCTCTCATGCTTTCTGCCGAGATCCACGCCAGACAGGGAAACAAATCACTCGCCCGCGAAGAGGCGGCGCAGAGTTTTAATCTGCCACAGGAACCCAATTGGCCGGATCATATTCTCAAAGAGGGACGAAAAATTGGAGTGGGCGAGACTTTTCGTTGGCAGCAGGCACAGGTGGTCGCGGGCCAGAACGATCCGTCCGCGACAATCGCGTTGCTGGAGGATCTGGTGGCTGATTACCCAAAATCAGTTTCCGGCATCGTCTTGCTCGGTTGGACGTACATGCAGCACAACAAAGCAAAAGAGGCCGAAGAGTGCTTCAAAAGAGCCCTAAATGTCGACCCCAAGAATGTAAATGCCCTTGTGTATCTGGGCATGGTGCGTCATGCCGCTCAAGATCGCGATGGAGCAATGAAGCGTTTTCGCGAGGCGATCGACGTCAAGCCAAACTCTTCGATTGCCTATTACAATCTTGCCCAGTGCCTCAAAGCGGACGGGGACCTTCCGGGCGCGATCGATGCCTTGAAAAAGGCGGTGAACTGCCAGCCTGAAAACGCCCCTGCACATGCGGCACTCGGAGAATTGCTGCTGGCGGATGGACAACTGGACTCTGCGGAATTCCATCTTCAAGAAGCCGTCGCAGTCGACTCGACACAGACTGCGGCGAGAAAGGCTTTGGTAGATCTTTCAATTCGTCGCGCGAAATCAGCGCCCTTAAAGAACACCAATAAGTAGACTTGGATCACTTCAGCTGGTCCGGCGAAAAACGAATGAGCGTGAACGGCGCCAGCGTCAGGATGTTGACGTGGCCGTCGGCAGAGGCGGCAATGCCGAGCGGTTGCCAGGGGGCGTAGGTGCCGTCTTTTTCCTTACGCAGCGTGTGGTGCCAGGGCTTGAGCTTGCCGTTCTTGTCGTAGAGCTGGATGTAATCGGGATTGGCCACGCCGACGGGGCCGTGATCGCGCGGAGCCTTGGCGCCGGGGGTGTAGCTGACGAGATGGCAGCGAGCGCCGATGCCGGGAACCTGCTCGGTAACGCCCATCCAGATCTTGCCGTTCTTGTCGGTGCACATCGCCCGGCAATCGGTCGCCTTCACGCTCTCGAGAATTTTGCCGTGCGTCTTGCCCGGGAGCTTCGCGCCCTTGGCGGTCATGTCGAACGAGAAAAGCTGATTGGTCGACATCTCGACGCACCAGAGCGTCTTGCCATCGGGTGACGCTTCCCAGTTGAGGATGACGCCATCCTTGTATAGATCCTTCGGCGGCGGATTGCCGTCGACGGTGATGTCGAGCATTTCCAGCTTGTCGCTGGCCGGATCATAACGGCCGATCTTGCCGCCGCGGAACGGGTGGTAGGCGCGATGCTGATTGTCGATGACGATGAAGGCGTACGAAGTCTCGCTGTCGCCGAGATCCTTATACTTTTTCGTCTTGAGGTCGAGGACCATGAAATGCGAATGCTCGATCGGCCGGCCATCGTCGCAAGTCGAGATGTAGGCGACACCCTTCTCCTCGTCGGGAGTGACGCTGATGATGCCGAAGTGTTTCTGTGGCAAGCCGAAGTTTTCGGTCTGGCCGGTCTTGGGATCGTAAGCGAGGACGTAGCCGCCGGGATAATCAGTGCGTTTCTCGCCCTTCTCGGGATAACCCTGCTTGGAGCCGAAGTAGATCTTGCCGGTGAGCTGACCAACGTTGTTGCGCGTGTGGATCTTCGCTTGTGCCGCAAAACCACGGAGCATCGACATGATGACGCGATGGACATCGACGACCATGCGCATGGCCGCGTCGACAGGGTTGAACTCGACGAGATACGCATTGACGCCATACTTGGCGCAGCCGATGTAGAGTCGGCCGTTCTTGCCTTCGATGATGGAGAAGTAGCCCGATTCCTGGTTGGTGTACTCGGACGGAATGTGATACGCCCGGCCGAGCAGCCAGCGAGGCGGATCGGGATTCTGGGCCTGCGCCGGAATGGCGAGCGCGACGGCGATGCTGGCAAGCAGCGCGACGGCGAAGGTGCGTGCGATGCGATTGCGAAGGATAGTCATCGAGGTGCCCCCGTGTTCAATGGCTGTTGAAGTGATGTTAGACTATCTTGCCAGACAAGACCACGAAATAAGCAAGACAAGAAATGCGCTCAACTCTGCACAAACAATTCCCGGTACTTCGGACCGGCTCGAACACGTGACTGCATGCCCGCGCGGACATCTCGCAATGTCATGGCTTCGGCCTCGCGGGATGGGATTCCGATCCGGATCGGAATTCTTCCCACGGGGCCAAAGCGACACAAAATCATGCGGACAAAACCATAGACACGGGCCGTCTTCATGATTTTGTTCTGCATGTCTCCTCAGGCGGAGCGTCTACTGCATCTCTTCGTTGCCAGGCAGTTCGCGCTGCAGTTGATCGCGTTCGCGGCGCGTGGCTTCGAGATCGAACTGAAGGTATTTGGTGTCGAGTTGAAGCTGATCCACCGCTTCCTGGGCGATGCGCAACAGTCGGCTGTGGAGGCGCGTGTAGTGATGCAGGCGTTCGCACAACGGCAGCAGGCGCTGACGCAGGTGCAAAGGAAGCTCTTCGATTTGCTTCTTGAGTTCGATCAACTCGGTGGGAATCTGATCTTTACGCCATTCGGTGGTGTGAGGCTTGGACATTTCAGTGACCCTGCTTCCTGAGTTGCAGTGGCGGAGGTAGTAGTTTCACCTAAGTAAAGGCAATTCCTATGCCAGACCCTGTAAAGCACGTTGTTTCGCCCAAACACGTTCTTTTCGTGCGTTTCCCGCTTCGCATGGGTTGCCAGGTGTAAAGAATCGGCAACAAAACTGCTCTTTTTCGTTAACGCGACATCTGCTAGAAGCCGCCACTGCACCTCGCTTACGCGTCGGGCTAGTGCAAATGTACTAACCCGACGCGTAAGCGAGGCCGCGGAACAGGTCGGGGAAAGGGAACGGAGTTTCCTGAGCTGCGTTCCCAAACGGAGTTTGGGAACGAGAGGTGGGTCGAGGGGTGAGAGGGCACGACCATGAAACGCGTCCAGATGATCGTGATCGCGACACTAGGGCTCTTCGCCTTCGCAGGCGAGGTCTTCGCGCAGACCTCAATTCACAAGAATAGCTTCGAAGCCAAGACAGGCTTCTACAAGAGCGGCTCGGACGCCGACTTCCATGAAATTGCCCACAAGATTGACGACCGTGACCCGCACAACGGTCAGGGCGCCGAATACATCGAGCTCGATGTCAAGCAAGGCAAATACATCAACTATGTCTACCAGATCGGCAAGGCACCGGTGGCCGAAGAGTTCCGCGCTGCCCTCTGGATGCGTGCCAATCGGCCCGGCATCAAGATGTTTGCCCGGGTCGTCCTGCCCAATGAGCGCGATCCCAACAATCTTCAAAACGTGCTGACCACCTACATTCCAGGCAACAACGACAAGGGAAACTTCACCTACGAACAGGCCGGACCGTGGCAACTCCTGGAACTGGGTCGCACCGTCAACCAGCTCAAAGCACAGCAGCAACTGATGAACGCACAGTATGGCAAATCGCTCAACTTTACCGATGCCTACATCGATGCGCTGATCCTGAACGTCTACGCCGGTCCGGGGGTGACCAAGGTGTGGGTCGACGACCTTGAGGTCGGGCCGGTCACGTCGCCGGCTCCGGTCGCCGTCAGCCCCGACAACAACAACGCGCCGAAGATCCCGAACAAAGGGGCTCCCGGCTCGATCGTGCGCTTCGAAGGCAATCGCCTGGTCGTCGGCAAGCAGCGCATGTTCTTCCGCGCCATCCGCTATACCGACACGATGTTGCCGGTGCTGCGCAACGCCGGCTTCAACACGGTCTGCTTTGATCGCAACGTGAATCCCGCCTTGCTGAATGAGGCTGGGGAGCTCGGTCTGTGGATCGTGCCGGAGCTTCGCGTCATGAATGACGACGGCCTGCCGCTCGCGGCGGACGAGATCACCAAGCAGGTCAATCGCAACGCCGACAACGACGCGTTGCTGTTCCGCCATATCAAAGGCGTTTTGGACTACGAGAAGGCGCAGGTAGTGGCGCGCCAGGTCAGCACCGCGCATCAGGCGGATCCTGCCCATCCGATCGCCGCCGACGTCTGGGACGGCCTCATGCCCTACTCGCGATCGATTCAGCTCATGGGCATGCACCGCTTCCCGCTGATGACGACAATGGAGCTGCCCAAGTATCGCGAATGGCTCGAAACCAGGCAGAAGCTGGCGAACCCGAACAGCTTCACCTGGACCTGGATTCAGACGCATCTGCCCGATCAGTTCGGCGAGCTTCTGTACAACCAGTCGACGCAGGCCGAGTTCAAGGAGCCGGTCGGTCCGCAACCCGAACAGGTTCGGCTTCTCGCCTATTCCGCAGTCGCCGCAGGCTGTCGCGGCCTTGGCTTTTGGTCGGATCGCTTCCTCGCGGACAGCCATCAGGGACGCGATCGCCTCCTTTGCTGCGCGCTGCTCAATCAAGAGCTGGACATGATGCGCGACATGCTTGTCGGCGTCGATGATCCGCCGCAGTGGGTTGATACCTCACACGTCGACATCAAGGCGGCGGTCTTGCGCAGCAAGCAGGGCGTGCTGGTGATTCCGATCTGGCAGGGACGTTTCTCGCAATTCGTGCCAGGCCAGGCCGCCGTGTCGAAGCTGACGCTGGTCGTGCCGCAGGTGCCGATCACGATGCAGGCGTGGGAAGTGACGCCGGGCGAGGTGCGTGGCTTGAAGATGTCGCGCGTTGACAAGGGGCAGAAGGTGACGTTGCCGGAGTTCGGCCTGACGTCGATGGTCGTGTTCACGAACGACGCGAACCTGATGGGCCGCTTCCAGGACATGGCTCGCGCCAAGCGCCAGCAGGCCGCCCAGTGGTCGCACGACATGGCCGTCTACGAATACGACAAGGTCGCGAAGGTACACATCGAGCTCGAGAAGCAAGGCATCACGCTGCCCGATGGCAACGCCCTGCTCGAGGATTGCCGTAAGCGCACGCAGAAATCCGAGGAGATGTGGAAAGCGCGCAACTTCGCCGAAGCGTATCACGAAGCCGAGCGTGCGATGCGTCCGTTGCGCATCCTGATGCGGGCGCACTGTGAGAAGGCGGTGCGCGGCATGGATACGCCGGTCGCCAGCCCGTATGCCGTCAGCTACTACACACTGCCGAAGCACTGGCAATTCATGAACGATGTCCGGGCCTGTAGCACGTCGACGAACGTGCTGGTCGGCGGTGATTTCGAGTTGGCCCCTGAGCGCGTGCAGGAATCGTGGAAGCTCGTCAAGGATTCGCTCGACAACATGGACCTGACGGCCGAGCGCGTGTCGGAGATGCGCATTGCTCGCATCCAGACCAAGCCGGAACCCGACCCCAAGCTGGTCAAGAACATTCTGAAACCCGACCCGAAGACCCCGCCCAAGACGGAGAAAGATGCGCCGATCGAGGGGCGGCAGTGCCTGAAGCTGGAAGTCAAGCCGCAAATTGGTAAAGTGGCCCCGCCGGCCCTGGAGCGCACGGTGCTCGCTTTGTCGAGCCCCGCGGTTAAGCTGCCGCCGGGAACGCTGGTGCAGATCAGCGGCCTGGTCAATATTCCACGGGCAATCGGCGGCTCACCGGACGGCGCCCTGATGTACGACAGCGCCGGCGGCGAACCGCTCGCCATCCGCTTCTCCGCACCGACGGAGTGGAAGAAGTTCACCGTCTATCGCCGTGTCCCCGCGTCGGGCGCCATCAGCATGACCGTCGCCCTCACCGGCATCGGCACGGTATACTTCGACGATCTTCGCATCGAACCGCTCGTTCCGCCCGGCGGCAACGTAATCCAGGCGGGCGGCAATCGCTGAAGTAGGTCTTAGACTTGGGTACACAAGCACGTTCGGCGAGCCGTGCCGCGTAACGGTCGGGTTACACCTTAACCCGGCTGCTCACGCAGCACGGCTCGCCAGCGTTCGCGCACTTGCTCGGGCGTCGCCACGCCGGTGACGCCGATCTGCTGAATCGTGATCGACGCGATGAGGTTGGCGAACGCCGCCGCGGCGGCCAGATCCGCGCCGCTCGCCAGGGCACACGCCAGTGCCGCGCTGCTGCTGTCCCCTGCCCCGACCGTGTCGATCGGGCCGGTCACCGCATAGCCCGGCACCTCCATTACTGGTTTCTCGCTCGACTCTGCCACGAGCGTTCCTTTGTCGCCGCGCGTGCAGAACACTGGCCGATTGCACAGCCGCGTCATCTCGCGCAGCGTCGCTGGCAGATCGGCGCCTTTTGACACAACACGCTCGCATTCGCGTTCGTTCGGCTTCAGCCAGGTGTTGCGGAAAAGACCGACGCGCTCCCGGCTATCGACGATGACGATCTTGCCCGGATGATGCGCGGCCAGGTCGGCGAGCCGCTCACGCACGAGCGTGGTGATGACGCCGCATTCGGGTTCGCTGACCTGATCGAGCACCAGCAACACGTCGAAACCTGGCCAGTGCTCCGTCAGCCGCCGCAGGATCGACATCTCAACCTCCGCAGGCAACGGATGGCGATTCTTGATGTCGAGCCGATTCAACTCGCGCGCCGGCTCTCCCGACATCTGTAACATCGGCTTCGTATAGGTCGGCGTCCGCCGAGCCACGCATGTCGCGAGATTGGTGGTGTCCAGGCTAGGCATCTTGCGCAGCGCCTGCAGCAGTTCGTGCCCCTCGCCATCATCGCCGATCATCGATATCGGCACGATCCGGCCGACGCCGAGCGCGACCAGGTTGTTGATGACCGTCCCCGCGGCGCCGGGATACGAACGCACGCGCACAACCTGATACGCATCCAGCCCGGTCTCGATCGATGGCTCCGTCAGCGAGGCATCGAGATCGAGATAGCGGTCGAGAAACAGATCGCCGAGAACGCCGATGGTTCGCTGCGGGATGGTGGCGAGAATGTTATCGATGACGGAAGCGGTCAGCACGAGTTCACTCCAACGAGATTCCCATTTCCTGCCAGGCCGCCGGCAGCGGCGCTGTGAGCGTGACCGGCTCGTAGCGCAGCGGATGCAGAAACGTCAGGCTGCGCGCATGCAACGCAATGTTGCGATCGCGAGGCAACTCCGCTGGCGGCCCGAATGACCGCGTCGAACCATATAGCCAATCGCCGAGGAGCGGAAGGCCGCGCAGCGCCGCCTGCAAGCGAATCTGATGCATGCGCCCCGTCTGCGGCTGAAACTCGAGCAGCGTGCCCGCGTCGCACGTTTGCAGGACGCGATAGCGCATCACCGCATGCTTGGCGCCGGGCGCGTCCGGTTCCGCTTTCTCGGCGCGAGCTTCATCCGGGATCTTGCGCAGCCAATCTTCCCACAAGCCCTCGGCCGGTTCAACCGCTCCTTCGACGAGGCCCCAGTAGATCTTCGTCACCTGGTGTTCGCGGAATTGCTCGGCGAGGCGTTGGGCGGCCTTGCTGTTACGGGCAAACAGCACGACGCCCGACACCGGCCGATCGAGCCGATGCGGCACACCGAGATAGACGTTGCCGGGCTTTTGATGCTTGTCCTTGAGGTAAGCCTTGATGTCGGCTTCGAGACTGGGAACGCCGGGCGGCCCCTGCGTGAGCAGGCCCGCGCGTTTGACGGCGGCGATGCAGTGGTTCTCGTCGAGGAGGATTTGCAGGTCGGACATGGGAATTTACAATCGACAACTTACAATTGGCGTTGACCGAATATGATCCGAGCCGCGCACGTTAGTAAGCGGCCCGTATCCTATGCGGTGAGCGAATCCAATGGACACTGACCGCTTCCTGACGGGCGCGGCTCGGATCATATTCGGTCAACACCAGGAATTGGAATGCTCGCACCTTCTTAGCGTCACGACAAAAGATCAAACGGCATTCCACGTTCATCCAGCGCCGACCGGCTTCACGGCGGGGAGGCTCGACCAGCGCCGGGCGCATTCGTCGCCGATCTTTTGCTGCAGCAGCAAAATCCCGGCCAGGCTCTTGAAGTGGATGCGATCGACCTTGTCCTTCATCTCCTTGAACTGGTCGAGGAGCCGATTGATCCAGCGGTCGCTGATACGGTTTTCGTACTTGCTCAGGCCATCGATCAGATTCTTGTTCAACAGGAAAGGCCGCAATGGCTGCCCCTGCGGCAGATTCTTCAGCCCCGGCAAGGTCAGGTCCTCGGAGTTGCGCAGCATGGCCTTCATCGCCTTGTGCGTGTCGCGGAAGATGTTGAGCAACTCCTTGAAATGATGCGATTGCAGCTGGCCAGAAGCCTGATTGTTGAGGAACGAGATCGCCGCCTGCACGGGGCGATTCTGTTTCGTCAATTCATACCAGATCGTCTGCAGTTCCAGGTGGAAATCGTAGCGGCGATACAGCTCCTCCGCAACTTCCTGGTTGATGTGCAGGGCCATCTGGAAATAGGTCATGAAGACTTTTTTATCCAGCTCGCCGAGCCAGCGATTGTCCTTCTCGATTTCCTTGTCGACCTTCTTGAGCAAACGCTTGGCGTCGTCGAGATCGTAGACTTCGCCCCGGAATTCGAGCTCGTCGTCCTTGGGCCGATGCCAACCGTTCTGCACCGCGTTGAGGAGGTGAAACTCCTCGATACGCTTGTAATAGAGCTGAGCGCGATGCTTGACCTCGGCGTTGTACAGCGTCTTGTGCGTCTCCGCGAGTTCGGTGATACTCCATGGGTGCTTCGACCCGTCCTTGGCCATCGCATTGATGTCCTTGAGGACCAAGTTGCGATTGTCGTACAGGCCCTGGTACTTGGGATCGTAGGTCTTGTCGGCGTATTCGTCGTCGATGAAGCCCTGGACTTCTTCGGGGTCGGCCAGGATCACGTCCTTGGAGATGCGGAAGTAGAACCGGTAGAACTTGTAAGTAACGCGTTCGCGCAATTCCTCGACGTTATCGAAGAGCAGCCAGGGGGAACGCTCGTCGAAGTTCGTGCGGATGTAGTGGTCCTTCGCGTTCTGCTCGCGGTCGTAGCAGGACGGATGTGTCTGCCACATCTCGGCGACCTTATCATCCGACTCCTCGAACACCGTGGTCATCTGATTGGGATCGTCGGGCAGATCGGGCGGCTCCCCCAGACGTGCGTCTTTCTTCTTGTTGCGGATAATCCGGCTCGCGGCACTCTGATGGTAGAACAGGTCGCTCGTGTAGAGATGATGACTCATCGCCACGCGTAGGTCCTCGATGGCCTGGCCGAAGCAGACGTCGGCGAAGTAGCAACGATGCAGCAAATGCACCGGCGCGTCGCTGCCCGTCAGGCTAACGGCGACAAGGTCGGCGTTAAATTCCATCTGCCGGCTCAAGGCGCGATCGAAGAACACCACGACATACCACATCATGGCCAGCGTTTTTCGCAGCAGCCACAGCATACCACGGACGATGTAGGCGGGCCAGGCGATGCGTGGATCGAGACGCGACCAGCCGATGATGAAGCGGTCGAAGAAGTCTTCGCCGTAAACGATCTGGTAGAGGATGCGGTGGGCGGTGTAAACGTAGGTGCCGATCTTCATCGTCTTCTGCGAGAAGTGGCCGAATTCGTGAGCGAGCATCGCCTTGAACTCGGTCAGGTTGATCGCGTTGACGAGCCCCAGGCCGATGAGCAGGCTCTTGCCCGTCGGAAGGAGCAGGTGAAAGATCGAGGTCGTATCAGGGATGGCGGCCGCATTGACTTTGTAGTCGACGTAGACGTGCTTCGGAATCGGGGCGCCGGTTTCCTCGCATACCTTCGTGATGAAGTCGAATAGCTTGGGATGCTCGTCCTCGAAGATCTCGATCAAGAACTCCTTCTGTGCCCGCTCGAATTTGAAAAGGTTCTTGACCAGGTAGACGAACAGGACGGCGAACGGCAGGATCATGACGATGGAGATCACCTTCACGATCGGCCAGGGAAAGCCGTTGGGCCCGCGCTGCTCGAACGGGCAGAGGAAGAGGGCCCACAGGGCGAATGCCATGCAAAAAAAGATCAGGCCAAAATAAAGCAGGAAGAACAGGCCGAGGGCAAGCAGCACCAGCAAGACCTGCATCTTGTACTGCCCGGTCGGCTCCGTGAAATTTTCCGGAACGTCATCGGGACTTGCAGGATACAGCGACATCTTGGCCATGCGATCTGGCTCCGCCGGTCGGGATGCGGGAACAAACTCGATATTACACACCAAGGAATGCGGTTGGCAAGAGGTTAGTTTTCGCATTCGCCTCATTCAAATTCCGAAAATAAAGGGAACTTTTTTGCTTCTCAACCGTCACTACCGTTAGCTCACAATTAACTAATGAGTCTCCTTTGGGGCCGCCCTATGAGAATTGCAACAGCAGTTGGGCTTCTTGCACTGGCCATTGGCTGCGTCAATCAAGCCAACGCGGGTCCTATCGTCGCGGTGATCGGGTCGAATAGCAACGCCACGATTACGAGCTATCTCAACTCAAACGGCTTCACCGCCACCAACTTCGGCAATTCGATACCTGGCTCACTGGCTGGGTTTGATGCGGTCGTCCTTCTCCGCACTCCAGGAAATGCCACGGTCCAGAACTTCGTTCTGGGCGGCGGCAAGCTGGTTACCGAGTGGGATGCGTCGGTCTGGGCGCTCAACACTGCCGGCTTGCTAAATGCGACAGATTCGGGCGGCGGCTTCGTCGGCACCAGCACGCCGGTCACTTTCACTCCCGACGGAGTTGCAGACGGGCTTTCGACTGGTCTAAGCAATCCCTACAGCAACACGGGTGCGACAGAGTTCTTTCGGGATCTCACCGGCATCGGCGCTGGCGTGGATATTTTGGCGACTCGCCCGGGTGGATTCCCGGTGATTATCGGGGGGCAATCCGGAAATGGCTCGACAGTGGTCATTGGCTATGACTGGGCCGATATTGGTGACCAAAACGCCACGATTGCTCTCTCGGGACAACTCCTTGTGAACGCATTAAATTTCGACCCCAATGCCGTTCCAGAACCGGCCACCCTCACCCTTTTCGGCGTGTTGATGATTGGCGGAGCCTGTGGCTGGTGTCGTCGCAAGCGACCAGTAGCGGCGTGATCCTGGTTGCACAAAAAAACAAGCCTCGGCGGGACCAGCATCCTGTCGAGGTTTTTCATTTCTTACTCAATCAACACGGCCAATTCTTCAAGATCTCGGCACAGAAATTAATTGCGATCTCACCCTTTCGCATGTAAATTAGGAGTGGACTCCGAGGAATTACTCAACGTGCCTGCGTCTTCCGACAAGCCGACTGCCTTGGCGGAGGCCAACCGCCGTTATGCGCGGCTGGCGGTTTCCTGGTTCGCTGTGGATGCGATCCGGGTCGAAGATGTATTGCTCGCCGTCGAGGAACGCAACGAGCAGGGCCAAAACGTCGAAATCCTCGAAGAACTAATCGAAGCCAAGATCATCACTGCCGGCCAGGCCGAGAATATTCGGCTCGATCTCGCCCCGACGCAGATCTTCCACCCTCCCGACCCCCTTGATGACGGCTCCGCGGAAATGCCCGTCGGCGGATCGATCCCGCCCCCCATTGGCGAGCCAACACAGATTGGCCCCTATCGCATCCTGCGCCGCCTTGGCCAGGGAGGTATGGGAGCGGTCTATCTCGGTTTCGACGGCAAGGAGAATCGCCAGGTCGCTGTCAAGGTGCTGGCGGCCGAGCAGGCGCCCAAGGTGAACATTCTGCGCCGCTTCCATCTTGAAGGCAAGCACGGCGCGATGCTGGTGCATCCCAATATCGTCCGCAGCCTCGACATGGGCCAGGATGCCGACACCGGCCTGCACTACATCGTCCTCGAGTATGTCGATGGCCCCAGCGCTCATGAACTCCTCGATCGCACGGGCACGCTCCAGGTCGGCGACGCGGTCCACATTATTTTGGACATCGCTCGGGCTCTTGAGCACGCCCACAAGAATCAGATCATACATCGCGACATCAAACCCGGCAATATCCTGCTCGGCTCGTCCGGCTTGGCCAAGCTATCCGACCTGGGCCTCGCCAAGCGGCGTGACGACACCACCCACCTGACGCACGTCAGCCAGGGCATCGGCACGCCGTACTACATGCCGTACGAGCAAGCGATGAACGCGCGCTCTGCCGACGAGCGCAGCGACATTTACGCGCTTGGCGCCACCCTGTATCACCTGGTCACCGGCTGCGTTCCCTTTAGCGGCGATTCGTCGATCGAGATCGTCGAAAAAAAGGAGATCGGCGTCTTCACCTCCGCGCGAACGCTGAACGGCGACGTGCCCGAGGTGCTGGACGCGATCATCGCCCGAGCGCTGGCCCGTAATCCGGGCGACCGCTACCAGACCATGAGCGACATGATTGTTGAACTAGAGCGCTCACACCTGTCGGTGGCACTGCCGAGCTTCGTCAACGTCGATTCGGCGATGCAAGATCCGATCGTGAAGAAGCGCCTGACGGCCCCCATCGAGATGACGCAGCCCGACATGCGTGTCAAGCAGGCGCTTGAGGAAAAGCAGGCCCAGGCGCGAGCGATCTGGTTTCTCCGCTACGAGGACCGCCGCGGCAACCTGTGCAAGCTGAAGGGCGCATTCGCCGAGATCGTCGCTCGCATCAAGAAGGGGACTCTGCCGGCCGAGGCCGAGACCTCACGATCGGCGCTCGGGCCGTTCAAACCGCTCTTGCAATGGCCGGAATTCCAGGCCGCCCTGTCCGGTCCGATCAACAGCCACAAGCCGGCGGCTAAGCCGAAGGTGACGACGCCGAGTCCCGCAGCGCCGCCGCGTTGGCCCCTGTTTGTCTTTGGCGCTCTCGGCGCTGCCGTGATCGCGCTGCTGGTGGCCGCGTATTTCTTGACCCGCTTGTAACGTCACGTCGTGATCGAGCCCGGTGGCAGAGGCTTCTCCGTGATCCCCTCCGATGGCGCCGGCAGCACGCGCGGCGCATCTTCCTCCGCCTCATCGAAATCACGTTCTCCGTAGCGCTGCATGTCGTCCGTGAACACATGGCGATACGCAACCATCGCCATCGCGATATGGATCGGCATCCACAAGATTGGGCCGACGCACAAAACCATCGACACGCCCACATCGATCACCAGACGCAGCAACAGCATGCCGATGATACCGCCGAAGTTGGCCCACGCCGCCCGGCAGCTCAGTTTGATCGCATCCCAGCCGGACAGCTCCTTGTCGACGATGAGCGGATACGTGAACAGGACCAAGGCTTCGAGGACGATGGCCGCCGCAATGAGTAGGAGGAGCGCAACGCCGGCGCCGAGCGCGATGGCAATGCCGATGCTCGGATCCGGGGGCTGGGCGGCGCCAGGATTGGCAGCACGGCCACCAAAAAAGGCAACCGTGCCGCCTATCGTAATCACATAGCTCATCAGCACCAGAATCACTTCCGGCACAAGGATAATCAGCGTCGCAACCACGCTTGGCCCGAAGAAGTGAAAGCCATCGAAAAAGTGCTCGAAGCCAATCGAGTGGCCGCGCTCGCGCCGCAGCAGGCAAATGTGGATGCCGCAGATGGCCGGCCCGTAGAGAATTCCCAACGGCGCTGCGGACCCGAGCAGCTGGGCAAGGAACACGATACCGACCAGGATCCAGTAATCGTCGCGCACCAGCTGCCAGGCTTCGCCCAGAAATGCCCCCGCGCGGACGACGCCGCTGCGAAAATCCAGGTTGTGCGGTCGCATGCATTCTCCCTGCAAGCCAGTTCATGCGTCCCTGACCCGGCCGCTCACGCGGCACGGCTCGCCTACTTGAGCTTGCGCAGCTCCGCATAACGCACGGGCACGCGCGTCTTCCCCGCCAAGGCAATCGGCTCGAAACGAATCTCGGCGCCGGCCAGGGGAACGCCGCGCAGCACCACCTTCGTCTCTCCCTCCTTCACCGCCGCGAACACTACCTCCACCCCCGTTCCGCTGAGGGCTACCGTGTCCTTCGCGGCCGGCTTTTGCAGCGTGATCTCGACATCGAACTTGCCGGCCTTTTCCGCTTGCAATAGCCAGAACTTGCCCTCACGCATATCCTGCCGGGTCAGAGTCGTGATTGGCTCCTTGTCGGAACCAATCACGATCAGCGGTGGTTTGAAATGGCGCGTGCTCTCGACGTCCGTGAACCAGTCCTCGTATTGCTTCTTCAGCTTCGCCACCACCTCCGGATGATTGCCGGCGACATCCTTCGAGCCGTACGGATCGGCCTTCATGTCGAACAGCATCAGCTTGTTCTTGTCGAACTTCGAGTTTTCCCCGATGCCTGCCGGCTGCACCAGCCGCCATTGCGGCGTGCGGACGGCAAACGCGCGGTACATCTCCGGCACATCGCCGCGATGCCACTGGAAGAAGATCGAGCGATCGGGCCAGTTGGCGTTCGATGGCGCCCAGAGGGGCACCAGGCTCTTACCGTCGATCTTGCGATCGGCAGGCATCTTGCCGCCGGCGATCTCAACAAGCGTCGGCGCCACGTCGATGTGCGCGGCCAGCGCGTCGATTTCGAGATCCTTTCCCGTCATGCCCGGCCAGTAAACGAAGAACGGCACACGCGTCCCGCCTTCGAACAGCGTCGCCTTGCGGCCACGCATGCCGCTGTTAAAGCGCGGCTGTTGCGGGCCATTGTCGGTCAGGAAGATGATGATCGTGTTGTCCGCGATGCCAAGCTCTTCGAGCCGTGCGAACAATCGGCCGAGGTTGTCGTCAATGTTCGTGATCATGCCATAGATCTTGGCGGTCTCATCGAGGTCGACCTTGCCTTCGACAGGAAAGCCAATCTTCGGGAATGCATCGAGCTTGATCTTGCCCTTGTAGATGTCGTAATACTTAGCCGGCACTTCGAGCGGTCCGTGCGGGCAGTTGTACGGCAGGTAACAGAAGAACGGGCCGTCCTTGTTCTTGGCAATGAAGTCGATGGCCGCATCGGTGAGGATGTCGCTGATATAGCCGTCTTTTTTGAGGGACTTGCCGTTGTGTTGCAGGATCGGATTGAAATAGGACGTGCCGCCGGGCGGATCGGAAGGTTGACCGATGCCGCCGCCTTTCAGGACGAGTGATTCCATGAAGCCCTGGTCCATGGCCCGCAGCGGATAGCAATCGCCGAGATGCCATTTGCCGAAGATGCCGGTGCGATAGCCGAGGGCCCGCAAGATTTCGGCAAGCGTGATCTCGTCGGCGTGCATCATCGAGCGGCCCTGGAATGTGTCGACGACGCCGGTGCGATAATAGTAACGGCCAGTCATCAAGCTCGCGCGCGTCGGCGAGCAGACGGGGTTGACGTGGAAGTTGCGCATGCGCAGACTTCGCTTCGCGAACTTGTCGATGTTCGGCGTCTTGATGACGGGATTGCCGTGGATGCCGAGATCGCCGTGTCCTTGATCGTCCGTCATGATGAGGACGATGTTGGGCTTCTTGGACTTGGCAGGTTGAGCGCGCGCAAGGGGAGTAAGCGCGAAAATCGTGGCGATTGCGAGCAGGTATCGGAACATCCTATTGCACCTCGAATTTAGGCGAATCTT
>DASRSQ010000635.1:0-10723 GCA_035656475.1 Gemmataceae bacterium
TCGGGCCGGTAGGCGACGGCGAAGACGCGGTCGTCGTGCGCGCCGAAGGCGAGGCGCGATTGCAGGCGGTCCTTGAGGAAGAACCATTCCCAGTCGCGCATGTCGGGCCGGCCCTCCTTGGGCAGCCAGTGCTCGTTGAGAATCCGCAGCGTGCCATCGTAGTCGGCCCGGCGTAGCGTCTGCTGGGCCTGGCGCATCTCGGAAAGATAGAGCAGATGCCGCATCGCCTCGAGCCGATCGGCGGCTTTCTTCTCGGCAGTCACTGCCTTCTCGCGTAGGTCTTTTTCCTGATACGTCTCATACCACGAATAGCCGAGGAACGCGCTGAACAGCGCCAGAATGGCGACGCTGAAGCCGGACTGCGTCTTGTTGCGCTGGCACCACTTTACGGCGCGCCCGATCATGCTGACGCGCCGGGCCGTGATCGGCTCGCCCGAGATGTAGCGATGTAAATCGTCCGCGAGCGACTCGGCGCTGTCGTAGCGCCGGTTCGGCGTCTTCTCGAGGCACTTCAAGCAGATCGTCTCAAGGTCGCGATCGACATTCGGATTCAGCAAACGCGGCGCGATTGGCTCCGACTCCGCGACGAGATTAAGCGTCGCCAGCGGCGTCTCCCCGGCGAACGGCGGCTTGCCGGTGATCAGCTCGTAGAGAATCGCGCCGAGACTGTAGACGTCGCTGGCCGGGCCGATGTCCTTGCTGCCTGCCGCCTGTTCGGGCGACATGTAACTCGGCGTACCCAGGATGGCGCCGGTGCGCGTCTGGTCGGAGCGCGACTTCATCTGCTTGGCGAGACCGAAGTCGGTCACCTTCGGCTGATCATTTTCATCGAGCAGCACATTGGCGGGCTTGAGATCGCGATGAATGATGCCGCGGGTGTGAGCGTAATGGACGGCGCGAGCGGTGAGCTCGAGATACTCGGCGGCGCGGCGGCCCGACAACGGTCCGAGCGACACGCGCTCCGAAAGGCTCGTGCCGCCGATGTACTCCATGCTCAGAAACGGCTGCTGATCGCTCGGGCTAACGTCGAACAGGGCGACGATATTGGGATGCTGCAACTGCGCCGCGGCCGCCGCTTCCTTCGCGAAGCGTTGCAACTCATCGGCATTGGCGAGAGCGGCCGAGCGGATCATCTTGAGGGCAACGATGCGATTGAGCTGGACATCGCGCGCCTTGAAGACGACACCCATGCCGCCGCGGCCGATTTCCTTCAGCAGCTCGTACTTGGCAACGCGCGTGAGCGGAACCGGGCCGACCTCGAGGCGCGGCCCATCCGACATCGCCTGGATGCCTGTCTTGAGCACCTCTTCGACCTTGTCTCCCGGCCATTGCAGGAGCGTCTGCTGATCATCGGTTTTGCCAGGACGATTCTCGTCCTGGGTCGGTTGCGTCATATCACGCCTCTCGCCACTTGCGGCTTCGCGCTCGCTGACAACTTTCAGCGAGCGCTAAGCCGCGAGCGGCGGATAATGTTCCCACCCCGTCCCCATTTGTCCAAATTGGAACACGTCGGGATGAAATATCTCCGCAAGAATCTCCAAAGACTCGACGAGCCGCGGCCCTGGACGGTTGAAAAATTGATTGCCGTCCGTCACGAAAACTTTACCACATTGGACGGCTTTCAGCTCGCCCCAACCTGGCTGCTTGCGCAGGTTTGCCATTTCGACGCGCGTCTTCGCCAGGTCGAAGCCGCACGGCAACGCGACGATAATATCCGGATCGCGCTCGCGCAGCTCGGCCATCGTCATCCACGGCGAATGCTTGCCCGCCTGCCCAAACAGGTTGCGGCCGCCCGCCAGCTCGACCAGCTCCGGCACCCAGTTCCCCGCCGCCATCAGCGGCTCGAGCCATTCGAGACACGCGACCGTGGGCCGCTGGGCGAACGGATGTCGAGCAAAGCGCTCGACGCGTTGTTGCAATTCGCGCACCAGCGTGTCGCCACGTGATGATACCCCGAGAGCGTCCGCGACGTTTCGAATGCTCGTCCAGACGTCCGCCAGGTTATTCGGCGACAGCGACACGACGGTGGGTCTCCTGCTCCCCTCTCCCCACTGGGGACCCGGGGATGGGGGTGAGGGGACATCGTTTCGGCTCCCCTCTCCCCTCCGGGGGAGTGGGGCCGGGGCTGAGGGGGCATTGCCAATGGAAGGGGCTTGTCCAATCGGAGTCGCGAGAGACCCTGTCCCCTGCAATGGCGCAGCCCCCTCACCCCCGACCCCTCTCCCCCGGTGGGGAGAGGGGAGAAATGCGAGTGCCCGCTCGACGTCCTTCTCGCTGACCGCGCATACCTCGCAATGCGCCTGCGTGATGATCACGTCCGGCTCCAGCGCGTGCAGCATCTCGGCGTCGACGCGATAGATCGACACCTCTTCCTGCACCAGCGTCTTGACGCGCTGATCGATCTCGTCGCTTGAACCGTGCACGTCGAAGCGCGGCGACGTGCACACCGGCAGCCGCGCGATGCTCGCCGGATAGTCGCACTCATGCGAGCGCGCGACAAGATCGCTCTCGCATCCGAGGGCGCACACGATCTCGGTCGCACTGGCGATCATCGTCACGACGCGCGGCATTCGCATCTCCGAAATACACACGGCGGGGTCGCCCCCGCCGCTCCAATCTTATCGCGCGGTCGGGTTTATTTTTCCATCCCGAACATGTAGCGCAGGCCGCCGATGACATGCTGCTGGAAGCGCGGGTCGTTCCACACCTCCTCGCGATGGCCGAGCGCCGTGTAGAAGACGCGGCCTTTGCCGTATTCGTGGGTCCACGCCAGGGCGTTGTCGTTATCCTTGCGGTTGCCGCCCTTCTTGACTGAATCCATGTCGAGCTTCATGAGCACGTGCAGTTTGTCGCGCGAGTACGGCGCCTTGAACTGATAAATCTCGTCGGTGATCTCGAAGCTGTCGCCGAGATGCTTGGTCGCAGCGTGCTTCTTGTCCTCGACGATGACCTTGATCTTCTGGTGCCAGGGATGGCCGTCGAAGTAGCCGCCGATGAGTTCGCCGTATTCCTTCCACTTGTAGAAGGTGTCGGTGGCGCAATGGCTGCCGCCGAAACCCTTGCCGCTGCGGACAAATGCGAGCAGGTCCGACTTCTGCGCGTCGGTCAACGGCAGCTCGCCGGTCGTGTAGAAGAAGACGGCGTCGAACTTCTTGAGATTGTCGGCGGTGATCGCGTTGCGCGAGTCCTGCGTGTATTCGACCTCGAAGAACGGATCCTTCTTCGCCAGCTCAAGGAAGGTCTTCTCGACCAGGCAGGTGTCCTTCTTCTGGCGATTGACGACGCTGTGCACGAATCCGCGTGATTCGGTGATCAGCAGCAGCCGTTTTTTCGCGGCGGTCCCCTGTGCGTAGGCTGGCGCGGCGATGAGCAATAAGCCCAACGCCAAGGCGGCGATCATGCGTTTCATGCTATCTCCTTGAGAGTGGCAACGATCTCAGTACCGTTCGTCAGAAGTTGAACTGTTGCCCAGCTTCTGAAGAGAAATACTTAGCACTGTTACGATACTCGCTTGCGCCACTATTGCACAGTGAATTCCAGGCCGGCTAGTGTCCCGTCAAGGCTTAGATTTGGGGTTGCGCACTAGAAGCCGAAACTGGCCTCCCAATTTCGTTGCGGCGCCGCTATATCTTGCGGCTCGAAGGTCAAATTGCCCCGAGCACGGAGGATGAATGATGTCACGACAGGCGATATGGACAATGCTGGCAAGCGTGGCAGCCCTGATGGTCCCGTTTGCCGTCGAGGCGCAGTCCCAACCGCTTCCCAAACAGCCGCAGCGACAGGTGGTGCCCATCATTCCGGTCAGCCTGCGCAATGACCAGGTCGCCGCCACCGTGAACGGCGAGAAGATTCTCGTCGGTGAAGTGCGTCGGCTGCTCGAAGAACGGCCCTACGCTGTCACGCTGAGCGAGGACCAGAAGAAGATGTTGCGCGACGAGGCCGTCAAGATGCTCGTCGATGATGCTTTGATGCGGCAGTATCTTGCCAAGTACGTGCCCCAGGTCAGCCAGGCTGATTTCAACAAGGAATACAAGGATCTGCAGGACGCCCTCAAAACCAAGAACAAGACGATGGCCGACTTCTACAAGGAGAGCGGCCAAACCGAGGAAGAGCTGCGCCGCGACATCGTCGCCCTCCTGCAATGGCGCTCGGTCCTGACCCGCTTCTACCCGGAAGACAAGGCGAAGGTCTATTACGAAGCAAACAAGATCTTCTTCGACAAGGTCATGGTCGGCGCCAGCCATATCCTCGTCAAGCTGCCCGCCAATGCCAACAAGCAACAGCTCGATCAGGCCACGCAGCAGCTTCTCGTGTGGCGCCAGGACATCCTCAGCGGCAAAGCGAAATTCGCCGACATCGCCAAGCTGCATTCCGATTGCCCGAGCAAAACCCACGGCGGCGCCCTGCCGACCAAGTTCCGCTGGAAGTTCGATGTCGCCCCCGAATTCGCGCAGGCAGCATTCTCGATGAAGCCCGGCGAGCTCAGTGGCATCGTTCGCACGGAGCATGGCGTGCATCTGATTCTGGTGACGGAACGCACGCCGCCGGAGCCGTCGACGTTTGCGGCGGTCAAGGACGCGGTGCGCGAGGTGATGGGCCAGGAAGAGCGCCTCACCGCCCGCATCCTCGCCGACCAGCGCAAGAACGGCGACATCAAGATCAACCTGCCTTGAAGAAGTGACGAGTGACGAGTGACGAGTGACAAGTGGCAACGATTGCATTCCACTTGTCACTGCCTTGAAGAAGTGACGAGTGACGAGTGACAAGTGGCGGATGACAAGTGGTAACGATTTGCATTCCACTTGTCACTCGTCACTTGTCACTTTCTTCTTGAGCGTGTACGCCGCCTTGAACTGAATCTTGCGTGCAAAGATACGGTCGCCTGCGCCGACGTAAAGCTCGTCGGCCTTGGCGCCGCCGATGGTGATCGCGGTCATCGGCTCCTTCGCCGGCGCCGCGATGACGCCCGAGAGACGGCCGGTCGGATCGAAGACCTGAATGCCGATCGGCGTGCAGGCGTAAAGCAGGAAGCTGGCGTCCATCGTCATGGCGCTGACCGACATCTTCTCGCCGGCCCGGGTTCGCAGTGAGTAGTAGCGATCGCCAGGACCGAACTTGCCATCCTTCTCGATGCGGACCGCCCACAGGTAAGCACCGTCGCTCTCGCCGATGACGAGGTGGCCGTCATCGGGCCAGACGGCGACGCAGCTTGGCGTCTTGAGGCCGGGCAGCTTGAGCATGTCGATCCGTTTGCCCCCTTCGAAGCAATTCAGTGATTTCCCTTCGCGATCGATGGCGTAGTTCTTCTTGCCGACCATGACCGAATGCGCATTGCGCAACAAATAAACGTCCGGCCCAGCCATGAATTTGCCATCGAGCCCAAGAGTGCCGGGCGCGCCATTGAGATTGACGGCGACGCTACCGCCCGGCATTCCTTCGAGGTGCGAGATGTCTTTGAGCCCGGCCGCAACCTGGCGCCAGCCTTCCTTGTCGACGAGGATTTTGGATAGCGGAATGTCCTGCGCGCGGAGCGGCGCGGCCAGGGCGGCCAGCACTACAGAGGCGGCGACTAGGTATTTCATCTTGTTTCCTCAAACTTGTCCCATGGAATCGCCTTACTGGGCAGCCACAGAATCTCGGGCGACATGCCGCCTTCTTTGAAAAAGTATGCGAACACCTTGATGGCGTCCGCCCTGGAAATGAACAGTGCGTTGGCCAGGGCAAGCTCCTCGCCTGCAGAATGAAGCCAGCTCGCGCTGGAGAAATCCGTGCTCGTTACCGGATACCAATGTTCGGTGGTCCCGTTTCCCTTCCAGTGCTGGTAGTTGATGTGAAATCCAAGATGGTCTCTCATCGAGAACACAAGAGCTTTTGACACCTGTTTTCTTTCTGAATCGTGGAATATCCACAACCCCGCCTGGCCGATGTTGAGCGGGCTGTTCCAGTAGTCTTCCCCTCGGGTGAGCACGAGCTGGGCGAACTCCTCGTAAATACATGGCGCCCAGTTTCCGTCGAGCGGATTGGTAAAGAATACGACGCCCATCGGTTGCCCATCTTCTATTGTTTTCGCCACAGCCAGCGCAGTGAATCCGGTAGGATCGCGCCGCCGTGGATGCCGTTGTGGCCGCCGGTGCCGAACTCGAAGCGGTAGTCGTAGTTCATCAGCTTGAGGGCGGACGCCATCGATTGATTGGCGAGCGGCCAGGAGCCGTGCAGGTTGTTGAGGTCGCTCGAGCCATCCTGGAGGAAGACGCGGATCGGCTTGCGTTCGGTCTTGCGGATGAGGAACGGATAGACATCGCCGCCGCGGATGTTGGTGAAGCTGCCGACGTGCGACAGGACCTTCGAGAAGAGATCGGGCCGCTCCCACGCTGCGGTGAAGGCGCAGATGCCGCCCGACGAGATGCCGCCGATCGCGCGGGACTTAGCGTCGTTGCGCAGGTTGTACTTCTTCGCAACCTCGGGCAGAATTTCCTTTTCGAGGAACAGGACGTACTGGTCGGAGAGGCGATCATATTCGAAGCTGCGGTTGCTGCGAGCGCGTTTGCCTGGGCCGCTGCCGGGAACGGTGCCGGGCTGGATGAAGACGCCGATGGTGACGGGCATCTCTTTCTTGTGGATGAGATTGTCGAAGACAATCGGCGTGCGGAAGCTCCCTTTTTCGCTGACGTAGCCGCCGCCGTCCTGGAAGATCATGATGCACGCTGGCGTCTTGTCATCGTACTGGGCGGGGACGTAGATCCACCAGTCGCGCACGGTACCGGGAAAGATCTTGCTGTGCCATTGCGGCATTTGCGTGACCTTGCCTAGCGGGACGCCTTCCTGCCGCATCGAATCGGGGCCATGCTTGTAGTTCTCTTGAGCGATGGCGAACGAGCAGAAGGCGGCGAGGATCATGAGCGCGAGGGGGATGCGTTGCATCGCGATTCTCCTGGGAAGGTGAGTACGCGGTGGGCAATCGCCCGTGGTGCATGCAGCGCACCTGCACGGAACCGGCAGTGGCTGCATCCACCTTCCGATGTGCAGGCGAACCGCCGGCGAGCTGTCTGGGCGACGGGAGATCTGCCTATGTATTTCCGTCGTTGCTAGCGTCCCTTTCCCCTTTCGCCCAGCAACCTACATTAATTCCAAGGAGTTTATGGTAATCGGCATCCGACTCGAGTCAACAATCATTTGGCAAAAGTCCTCTTCTCACGAGATCCCGCCATGCGACACCTTTCAGCAATGATGCTTCTCCTCGCTACTTTCGGGCCTGCCCTTGCCCAGAATTCCTCAACCTGGGCCAACGCGAAATGGGTCTGGGACGAGGCCAACGCCAATTCCGCCGTGCAGACGAACGAGCCTCGCTATCTGCGCCGCACGTTCGACCTCGCCGCCAAGCCGACGGCGGCCGAGCTGTGGATCACCGCCGACAACATCTACACGGTCTACGTCAATGGCCAAAAGATCGGCACCGACAACGAATGGTCAACCGTCGAGCGCTACAACGTCGCCAAGCATCTCGTCGCGGGCAAGAACGTGCTCGCAATCAAGGCCGTCAACGAAGGCGGCCCCGCGGGCATCATCGCTCGGCTGCACGTCAAGACCGGCGACAAGAAGGGCCTGTTCGTCGTCACCGATGAGACCACGCGCATCACGCAGAAGGCCAGCGCCGACTGGCTGAAGACCGACTTCGACGATAGCTCCTGGTTCGCCGCCGTCGTCCTCGGCGATGCGTCGATCGGGCCGTGGAGCCTCACTGGCGGGCCGGCGAATGTCGCCCAGAGCCCGACCGGCAAGGGCAAGAACTACGGCTCCAACGCGGTCGATTCGAAGCTCAAGCGACAGACGGCTCAGGAGCAGGCCAAGAATTTCATTGTGCCGAAGGATTTCGAGATCGAGCTGGTCGCGGCCGATCCGCTTGTCATCAACCCGATCACGATGGTGCTCGACGACAAGGGCCGCATCATCGTCAGCGAGAGCCACACCTATCGCTACGGCCCTCCGGGCTCGCCGATCAAGCCGTACGCCAATCCCGTCGTCCGCCTTGATCCCGATGGCAAGGGCGGTTTCACGCGCACGCTCATCGCTGACGGTTTCACCGATCCGGTCATGGGCATCGCCATCAAGGGCAACAAGCTTTGGCTGACCGCGTGCGATTACCTCTACACCTATGACCTTCCTGATGATCCTCCGGCGAAGGGCGCTCGCTTCCAGCTCCCCTCTCCCCCTGTACTCGGGGGGAGAGGGGAGACTGACGGCTTTCCTCCAACCGAAAAAGGTGGACGTCGGCAAAGGCATCGCAACCAACAAGAAGCTGCTGCTCAAGGATCACTCGAAAGCGTGGAACCCGTTCGGCATGTTCGTCCTCGAATGGGGTCCCGATGGCAAGCTCTACATGAGCGTCGGCAATCACAACATCAACATCGAAGGCCCCGACGGCAAGAAGATCACCTCGCGCGGCGGCAGCGGCCTGATCATGCGCATGAATCCCGATGGCACCAACATGGAACGTCTCGTCCACGGCCTGCGCGTCCCGTATTCCTTCGACTACGATCCGTTCGGCCAGCTCTGGCTCCTCTCCAACGGCGAAGGCAATCCCGATCGCTTCGTCCGCGTCATCGAAGGCGTGGACTATCACTGCTACAGCCGCGGCCAGGTTGACAACAACTGGCTTGCGGGTAATCATCCGCTCGCACCGCCGTGCGAGGAAGTGCATGGCGGCGCCCACACGCAGTTCATGCGTTACTATTCGTCCGCGTACCCGAAGGAGTACTGGGGCAATCTGTTCGCGTGCAACTGGGGACGTCACGGCTTCGCCGGCGCCAACCGCGGCATCTTCCGCTTCGTGCTCGACGAGCGCAACAACATCGTCACGAAGGAGACGCTGGTCACCTGCACCGACCCGCATTTCCGCCCGAGCCACATCCACCTCGACACCGACGGCAGCCTGCTGATCGCCGACTGGTACGGCCGCGACGACGAAAGCGACATGACCGGCCGCATCTGGCGGCTGAAGTATGTCGGCAAGGATCAGCCTGTGGTCAAGCACAAGCTCGATTCGGAGGAATGGAAGAAGGATGAGTATGCGATCGAAGCGCTGGGGTCGCCGCATCATCTGGTGCGCGAGAAGGCGATGGATGTACTTCGCGCTCAAGGCGGTTTGGTCAGCCGGAAGCTGAATGATTACATAATGTCGAATCCCGATCCAATCGGAGCTGCCTGTGCTTTATGGGTGCGGTTCAAGACCACGCAAGGGGCCGTTGAGGATCTTGGCGCGGGCTGGCACCACAAAGACTGGAGAGTTCAGCGGTTGGTTGCGAATATGGTTCGCAGGCTCTCCAATGCACCAATCGAGCTAATGGGCCCTCCAGACAGGTATGACCCGCTCGTGCGCCTGGAGGCGGCCAAGTCGCAAAGTTCTTCGGGCAAGGCTTCGGAATTGTTGGTAGCGATTTTGCAAAACGGCGCGAGCGACACGCACCTTCGTTATGAAGCCGCCTGGCAAGTCGCGAAGCTCGGCGATGAAAAGGGCATCTCAGCACTCCTGAACTCTGACGACGCAAACGTCCGCCTCGCTGGCTTGATCGCGATCGACATTGCGTGCTGGGAGAACTTCCCGAGCAAGAAAGCCGCTCTCGCCGCCCTCGCCAGCGCCCTCGAAAATCCCGGCAAGCTCGACCACCAACTGCTGCTGACGGTCGCGCAACTCGACGGCGATGCGTCGATCGTGCCGGCGCTGTCGAAGCTGATCGCGCGCGACGACCTGCCGGCCGCCACCGTGGCGAAGGCGGTGCTCGTGCTCAAGGCGAAGGCCGGCGGCAATCTGGCGTCGGCGAAGCTCACCGCCCAGGCGGGCAAACGGCTCATCGAAGCGGTCGAGAAGGGTTCGCTCAAGATCGCGTCGCCGGCCGATCAGCTCGTCATCTTCGAGTTCCTCGAATCGGAAGGGCCGACGCCGTTCGCTCTCAAGCAGGTCGGCGGGCAGTTGCAGTCGAATAACAAGGATCTCCGCCTCGCCGCTCACACGCTCGCTCGCCGCTTCGGCTCCAAGGCCGACGGCCTGTCGTCTGGCCTGTGGCCGCGCGTGCTCAATCCGAAGGCGAAGTTCGACGACGCGATCGAATCGCTTTCGACGATCGCTCGCATCGAGGCGAAGCCGAACGTCAAGACGTGGAGCAACCTGCTGGGACACGACGATCCGCTCGTCCGCATGGAAACGGTCCGCTGGTGGCGGCGCTTTGAGAACAATCCCGATTTCATCGGCGTGCTCAACGAACGCGCCGCCGATCTCGAGAAGAAGGACCCGCGCATCGCAGACGATCTGGTGACCGTCGCACACTTCTTGTCGAAGAAGACTCTCGAAAAGGTCGTGAGCAAGAACGATCTGGCGACGTATGCGGCAAAGGAAGTCGCCGCGATGACCGCCGCCGAACGGCCGATGCGTGCCGCCATGGGGCATCAGGTGTTCGAACGCAACGCCTGCACCAAGTGCCACACGACGGCGACCGCAACGACGCTGCTCGCGCCATCGCTCAAAGGCGTCGGCGGCCAGAAGGTCGATTACCTCATCGAATCGGTCCTCTTCCCGTCGAAGATCATCAAGACCGGCTGGGAAGTCGAAACGATCGAACTCAAGTCCGGCAAAACGCTGGTCGGCCTGGTCAAGGACGAAGGCAAGTTCCTGCGCGTGCTGAGTCTCGACAAGGACGAACGCATCGCCAAGAGCGAGATCGACACGCGG
>DASRSQ010000636.1:0-20829 GCA_035656475.1 Gemmataceae bacterium
CGTCGCTGGCTGCAGGGCCATGCACTTGGTGTAGACCTTGGCCGCAGTGTTGGTGGTCGTATTGTTGGCAAGCTGAAAGTAGTCGCTCAGCACTTCGACGTTGTTGTCGTCGCCGTCGCCGAGCACCTTTTCGCTGAACAGTGCGGTGTTCGAAGTGCCGTCGGTGATCTGCGCCATGCGCACCACGACGTTCGTCAGGAAGATGCCGTTGTTGGTCTCCTTGGCACTTGGAGAACCGTCGTTGACAGTGGTACCCACGTCACTGCCAGCGTTCGCGCGGTAGTTGTTTCGCCCCCATGCCCCCAGCACCGCGTCGTATTGATCAGCGCTATCTGCGGCGCTGGACATCCGATCGTCGAGATCGTCGGGGCAGCGAAAGCCGGGAATATTGACGAACTTTGCGTTGTTGCTGCCGGTGCCGTTGGCGAAGTTGATTTGAGAATAGACCGTCCCCTGCTCGAGATACGGCAACAGCATGGCGTGCTGGCTATAGGTATTTGGCTGTTGCCGGCCCATGGGGAAGGCCTGATTCGCCTCGTGAAAGTTGAGCGCGGCCAGGCCCAGTTGTTTAATGTTGTTGATGCACTGCGTGCGACGCGCCGATTCGCGCGCCGCCTGCACCGCGGGCAAGAGGATGGCAATCAGAATGCCGATGATCGCGATCACGACCAGTAGTTCGATCAACGTGAACGCGCCACGGCTGTTGTTCGGCGCTGCATTGTTAGCGCCGTAGAGGGGGAAACGCTGCATCGTTGACTCCATCAACGAGGCGCACGTGCTTCCGGAAGTCCGGTCAGCGACGCACTGTTGGCACAAGAAGCTCCCGAAGTCGGGTCGCCAACGCGCAATTCAAACCGCGGACACGGGCATGCAGGTCACAAACGACCCTGCAGCCCGTGATGCGGCGATCAGCAACTACACGAGCGCCGCACGGGGGAACGCGCCGCGGCATGAGTGAAAAAAGCGATCCCCGCCACGCGTCCGTGGACACAGGATCGCTCAAGAGGCGACGCGCCGGGTGAATGTGGCAAGGGAGGGCCACTCGTCACAGACAGGTCGGCTGAAAATGGGCCGCCAAAGGATAGGAATTCATTGAGAACCTGAAGCATGCGCGACTCCTAAAAGTCGTGACGCGTGCCTCTGGTCTTCCAGTCAGCGACGCCTGAAGATTGTGTCGAATACTCGAAAATAGCCGTGAACCGCTTGATACATCACGAATATGATCGAGATTGGGATCATTATCTCCAATTGCTCTTGGCTGTCAAGAGCGACGTGCCAAAAAAGAGGCGCTCTCAAGCCATGGACTTGCCCACGATGGCGTTGCAGATCAAATCGGGCGGCCTCGGCCGGGGCGTATGTTAGAAGGCGGAAAAATCAGTGTTCGAGACTCAGATAGATTTCCGTCAATGCTCGCTGCAGATCTGAGACATTCTCGAACGAAGTGCTGAGGATCTTAAAGAGAGGATCTGGGATTCTTTCCCTCAGCGACGCCGGGATGGCTTTTAGATAGGGCACATCCCTGCCATGATGCGGGATCATCTCAAATGCCTCGGGATAGAGCTCAACGAGGCGGGGCATACATTCGCCCGCGTGCATTTCCAAGAAGGTAAGCTGCAAGCCTCTTACATCGTCGCCAGGGCGCAGGTTACCCGTCTCCAGAGTCTCCTTGGTCTGAAACATGGCAGTTCCCTCATAGGGAGGCCGTGGGTTTACGGGATCGTAATGACCGCCCCAGTCTGCCATACGGAATGCGTAGTCGCCGTCGGGAGTCAAGTCGACGAGGACATTGTCCGCCTTGATATCGCCGTGAATGAGTCGTCTTCTGCCGTAAACGAGAACGACGGGCTTGAGTATCCGTAGCCAGGCTCTGGCCATGAATTTCGGCGAGAAGCCCGAAAGCAAGGCAAGGTTCTGTGTCAGGTTTCCTTTGTTGGACTCAAGCTCTTCGTGAACGTCGCGCCCCTGGGGGTCGTCCAAGAAAATCTTGTAGCTATCTTCGACCAAAGCAAACCGATTCAAATCATCAGGGAACTCTTGCCGGACCCAGTCCGAAAACTCCTTCTCTTTGTCCATCACGATTTGCGCGTTCACGTCGCTTCTAATCGCAATGCGCGCGATGCGGTCGGCGGGTTTACGAAGGTCAAAGATAAACGCATCCCGCCCACGCGTCTTCAGAACTACCGGCGCGCCCGTCACCCATTCAAGCTGCAGACGGATGTTCTCTTCCACAGATAGTTCCGGGTCGTATGTCGGGCGCTCTGCCTTCTTGGGGGTACCGAAGAGTGCAGCGCGAATGGCTTCCTGAATTGAACCAAAACTTGCTAGGTGCGTCATTCGAGCGCATCTCTCTCCCGCCTTTAGAGAGTCTCCATCTCGGGTTTCGAGAGCCGATCCTTTGATCGGCAACAATGTCGCACGTGCTGGCGCCGACCAATACACGTTTCCGGTTTCTGCCGTATAGGCGGAAGTGTATCTGCGCCAAACGGTGTGCGTCGAGAGGCGTGAAGTCGCGCCAATAATGGCGGCGCCGGACGCTGTGCAGTGTTCGCGCTGCATGGGTGCATTCGTGGAACTGCGGTTCGAACGACTTCCCATTCGCGGACGACGGTTGTTCGTCGTGCGTAAGTCTCGATCTTTTTTGGCTTTGGGATCGGAATGTTCGCGATGCGGCTTTTCTGGCACTGCGTTTGTATATGCCCCTGGCCATGTAGTTTTGCCCTCACCTCGGGCCAGGAGATTGCCGTCCATGATCGAGTCCTTCGAACGCGCAATGATCACATCGGCCTTGAGTCGGCATCGGGGAAACATCAGCGCCGCGACTCGGCAGCTAGGAATTCATCGGCAAAATCTACAGCAAAAGCTCAACCAGTTGGGCATCGCGCGAAATGCCGAATAAGCGCAGGCCTTCCCGCGTGGCACGATTAAGGCCATTAGCCGGCCAACAATCTTGTTGACGATCGTGAACATTTGAATCAATGCTCGCTGGAGCAACTTTTAAATCGCCGCGCAACAAGCGATCACTGTTCCGCCGTCGGCCCGCCTTTCAAGCCGCGAGCTACCACGGCTCGTTCGACCCAATCGATCAGGACCTGCAGGAGCACGGCCAGGAGCGCCGCGGGTATTGCTCCGGCGAGGATCAGCTTGACGTCGTTCAGCCGAATACCGCGCAAGATTGGCTGCCCCAGGCCGCCGGCCCCGATGATCGCTCCCAACGTCGCGAAGCCCACGTTCTGCACCGCGGACGTGCGGATGCCGGCCAACATGACGGGCAGCGCCATCGGCAATTCGATTTCGGCCAACTTGGCCGCTGGACTCAATCCCAATACCGTCGCCGACTCGATCGTGCCACGCGGGATGCCTTCCAGCCCGGTGAAGGTGTTTCGGACGATTGGGAATAAGCAGTACGCCAACAAGGCTACGACGGCGGTTACCGATCCTTCGCCAACACTTGGGTAGCCCAGCGCACCGACTAGTGGCATTAATAGAACCAATAGCGCCAGGGACGGAATCGTCTGCAAGAGACCGACGACGGCCAGCACCACGCGGCCGCTCCGCCGAAAGCGCTGGCAAAAAATACCAAGCCCCGTGCCGGCCACGATGGCAGGTAGCAAAGAGCGCCGCACCAGGTCGAGATGTTCGCCGACATGCTTCAGGATCACGCGACTCCAGGAATCTTTCTCGGGCTCCGCGCTCACCCCGAGTTGGGTGTGCAAAAAGTTGGCGGCCACTTGTGACTCGGACTGCTCGCCGGACTCGACGGCGTCGTTGAGCGCGCGCATTTTATCGTCCGAGACGCTTCCCTCGAGCCGCTTGATGCTCGCGAGCAATGTGGGTTGTCGCTCGGCCGACTGCAAGCGATAGAGCCACACCGCGTCATAGCGAGGAAAGAACTTCAAATCATCTTCCAACAGCACCAAATCGTTGCGATGGACCATGGCATCGGTGGAATAAACGTCGGTCACGTCGATTTCCCCCGCCAGCAACTGCGGATAAGCAACATCGTGGTCGACTCCCACGACATTACGCTGCGGCAGGTCATAGCGTTCCGCGAGCGCGCCCCACCCATCGCTGCGGTCCAGAAACTCGTGCGTAAGCGCCAGGTGCAACTCGGGAAACCGCCGAAGGTCGGAGATGTTTTTGATTCCCAACTCCGTAGCACGCTTCCTGGTGAGTGCCAAAGCGTAGGTATTGCTGAAGCCCAGTGAGCCAGACATTCCCATGCCGCGAGCGCGGAGCGCGCGCCGCATGGCTTCGTCGTCGGGCGCCGCTTTCTCCGTCAGGATCTCTTGCGCGATCGTGCCCGTGTATTCCGGGTAAGCGTCAATCTCGCCAGCCTCGAGCGCCTGGAACACGATCCGTGTCCCGCCAAATTCGCGATAGTGAGCAGCGCTCAGGTCCTCGTCGGCGGCCAATAATCGCAGCATTTCTCCCAGGATCACTGATTCGGTGAATTTTTTCGAACCGATGCGCACTGCCACCTGCTGGCGCGGAAGAGGTGCGAGCCCCGCAACCAGGAATGCGATACAAAGCGCGGCCCATTTCAGAATCGCGGTGTTCATCGATTGGCCACGATCTGCGAATTGACGAATTCGCGCACGAAGTCACTGGCAGGCTCGTTAACGATGCTCGCGAACGAGCCCTGCTGAACGATGCGACCATTCTCGAGCATGCACACGCGGTCGGCAAACCAGCTCGCTTCAACCAGGTCATGCGTCACCAACAGCACCGTGGCGCCGGTGCGCTCGAACACCACTTTCAGGTCACGCTGCAGGCCGGCACGAATCATGGGATCGAGCGCTCCTAGCGGCTCATCCAGCAGCAACAAATGCGGGCTAAGAAACAGCGCGCGCATCAGGCTTACACGCTGCCGCTGGCCCCCCGACAGCTCGATAGGGTAACGGCTCAATGCGTCCGGCGGAAAACGCGTCATCTCAACTAATTCCGCCAATCGCTGATCGCGCCGTCCACGAGACCACCTCTGATGGCGAGCCATGAGGGTTACATTGGCCGCGGCCGTCAAATGTGGGAACAAGCCCCCCTCTTGAATCACATAGCCGAGCCGCCGCCGCACGTCGGGCAGCGTGCGTCCAGATAACACCAGGTCATCGACCACGATCTCTCCAGCGCTGGCCTTCACGAGGCCAGCGACCATTCTCAGAATCGTCGTCTTCCCGCAGCCGCTCGGTCCCAGTAGGACGAGCACCTCGCCGGATTTCACCGTCAAATCGAATGGGGGCACGATCGTCTTGCTTCCGTAAGCCTTTGATACTCCTGAGAATCGAAGCATCTTGCTAATTCCTGGGGCGATACGCGGCAGGCATTCGCACTCCGCGAGCATCTAGATCAAGTGTCCAGCACTGCCTTGCTGGAACAGATTTTGCACTACCGCGTACGGAATTCGTGCTTTTGAAGTTCTGCAAAGAATATGCCGCGGTGGCACCTGGGACATTGGACTTTGGTATTGTCTCGCCGTCCAATACGTAAGTCCAACGGTCCACTCTCTGGGGAGTTTTAACCTTCACGAACTCATGTCCCAGGAGCGATCAGCTCCTTGCACCCCGGAGGGCAGCCATGTCGGGTCTCATCTCTACATTTCAAACGGTCCGATCGCTGACCCGCACGCTGATTGCCGATCTTTCTGCCGAAGACCAGATGGTCCAATCCTGTCCCGAGGCCAGTCCAGTCAAGTGGCATCAGGCGCATACCACGTGGTTCTTCGAGACCTTCGTGCTAAGAGATTTTCTGCCTGCTTACAAGCCCTTTCGCGAAGAGTTCCGCTGGCTCTTCAACAGCTATTACAACGCGCTGGGCGAGGAAATTCCGGATAAAAAGCTGCGCGCTTCCTTTTCGCGCCCTTCACTCGATGAGGTCGTGGCGTATCGAGCACACGTCGACCAGGCAATAGAACGACTCCTTGCGCGCCCCGTTGATGATGAGGTGTCGCGGCGCATCGTCTTGGGCTTGAATCACGAGCAGCAGCATCAGGAACTCGCGCTGACGGATATTAAGCACGCGTTTTTCGCAACTCCGCTGCATCCATCCTACGCGGCCGGCCCACTCCCGAGAGAAGGAAACAGGTCGGTCCCGAAGGTCGAGTGGCACAGCTTCAACGGCGGGCTGGTCGAGATCGGCTATCCGCTGCGAGCTGCAAACCTTCTCGATTTTTGCTTCGACAACGAAGGGCCGCGGCACAAGGTCCATTTGGAACCTTTCCAGATCGCCGGCCGCGAGGTCACGTGCGGTGAATATCTCGAGTTCATGGCCGACGACGCGTACGCGCGCCCCGAACTCTGGCTGTCGGCGGGCTGGGATGCCGTGAAGGCCACGCGTTGGCGGGCCCCTCTTTACTGGCAACGCGACCCGGGCGATGCCGCCGGCTGGCGCGTTTTCACTTTGCGAGGCTGGCATGGGCTGTCCACGCTACTCGATGTGCCAGTAAGTCACATTAGCTTTTTCGAAGGCGACGCCTTTGCACGCTGGCGTGGTTGCCGGCTGCCGACCGAAGCCGAATGGGAATCGGTCGCCAGCCCGGCCGCCGTCCGCGGAAACCTGCTCGACACCGCTCGACTGCATCCGGCCCCAGCGCGCGGCGACGGTATCGAACAGCTATTCGGAGATTGTTGGGAATGGACAGCCAGCCCTTATACCGGCTACCCGGGATACCGGCCCCTGCCAGGCGCGCTGGGTGAATACAACGGCAAGTTCATGAGTGGCCAGATGGTTTTGCGCGGCGGGTCCTGCATTACCCCCGCGAATCATATTCGCGCAACGTACCGCAACTTCTTCGATCCAGCGACTCGGTGGCAGTTTTCCGGTTTACGCCTGGCAAAGTAGAAGGTGTCTCCTCACATGATTACGTCCTCTTTCGCGGTGGAGTTGGAACGCGGTTCTTCGCGGAATACACGCGAAATGCTGATCACGGAGGTCCAGCGCGGTTTGGCGATGCGGCCTCGCTCGCTTGCGCCGTGGATGTTTTACGACGCGCGCGGTTCGCAGATTTTCGAACGCATCACTCAGTTGCCGGAGTACTACCCCACGCGTACGGAGCGCAACATTCTGGCGCGCAATGGGGAGCGCATCCTTGCTGCCGCCTTTCCTGATCGAGCGAAAGCCCTGCGCCTCGTGGAACTCGGGGCTGGCACGGGGGCGAAGACGGCGATCCTGCTCAATGCCGCCGCCAGGTCGCGCGAGGACGTGCTGTACGTACCCGTGGATGTGTCGCTGGCTGCGCTCGAGATGGCCCGCGAGACGATCACGACGTTGTCACCCGAAGTCGACATAGCGCCGATCGTGGCCAACTATGTGACAGACCCACCGCGACTCGAATCTTTCCCGGGCCCCACGCTTGGCTTGTACATCGGTTCCAGTATCGGCAATTTTGCGCCTGCCGAGGCGCGCACCATTCTTTGCAACTTGATCGGTCAGCTGCAAGCCGGTGATGCCCTGCTGCTCGGAGTCGACATGGTGAAAGACGAGCGCACTCTAGTGGCGGCGTATGACGACCGGCAGGGAGTAACGGCGGCATTCAACGTGAACTTGCTGCATCGCCTCAATCGAGAGCTGAACGCGGATTTTAATCCTCTGAAATTCCGTCATCGTGCGTTCTGGAACCCGCTGCATTCACGCATCGAGATGCACTTGGAGAGCACTTGCGATCAGCAGGTTCGAATTCCCGGCGCAGACCTTCATGTCCATTTCGCAAGAGGCGAAGGTATTCACACCGAAAACAGCTACAAATTCACCAGCGAGATGATCGGCATGCTCCTCGGCGACGCCGGCTTTTCGGTCGAGCACACGTGGACGGACGAGCGTCGGTGGTATTCCGTGACGCTCGCTCGCGTCCGGTAAGGCATCATGAGATGCTTCGACGGTCGGCGCGGTTATTCGCGTAAGACGGAAGGCGCAGGAGTATTCTCTCCGTGTCCATCACTCCCTGGGCGAAGTGCCGCGCTATCCTTCAGCGCCGCCTCAGCCGCACGATAGCGCGACACAATCCCAGCTTGTGGGAAAAGGCCGCCTCCAAGAATCAGGACGGCAAGCGTTAGAGCAGCGCACCGTTCGGGAGTGGTGATCGCGAGCGATAGCGTGGAAATGCGTCGGCCGCCGCCGAAGAGCAAGAAATAAGCTCGAAGGACTGCAATGCCGTTCACAGCCGCAGTCAGCACGATCGCGATAGCGATCGCGGGGCTGGCTCCCATCGCGCCCTCGACGAGGAGCTCCATTCCTACAAATCCCAGCGTGCCAGGAAATCCCACACAGCCCAAGCCCGTCAGCAGAAAGCACACCGCGAGCGCCGGTGAATGGTCGTAGAGTCCCGAGAACTGCCTGAGTGACAGCCGACCGAATCGGGCTTCGAGCGCTCGGATCGTCAAGCCCAATCCGCCCAGTGAAAGCGCCGCGGAGATCCACAGGAACAATGCCGCTGTTAAGCTCATCGAGGTATGCAACTCCATTCCCACCAGCACGAGCGATGCGTGACTGAGAAAAAGGAACGCGAAGAACCGCCGCTGTTCCTTTTGCACGGCAGCCATTCCCGCGGCGTAACTTGCAGTGACCAGCGAGACGAGGGAAATTCCCGTGAGAATCCAATCCGGCGCGATCGGTAGTACCAGCCGAACGGCCAGGTACACGCCCGTGAGAGGCCCCGCAAAGAGTAAGGCTGTGCCGAACGAGGCATTCTCGAACAGTTCCGTTACCCAAACGTGAACGGGTACGGTGCCGCTGCGGATCAAAACCGCGAAGAGCATGAGGGCCGAGGCGAGTGTTGCCGATTGGACGGGTAACGCCGGATCGATGCACGCCCATCCGCCGACGAGGCAGACGGCAAAAAGTCCCATGTGCAGTGCATACACGCGTGTCGATGTGCCGCGACGGACGAGCTCGAACCACGTCAACCCTGCGCTCGCGAGAAGAAGCCCAATCAGCACCCAGGGTGTTTTGCAACCGAACGTCGCAAGTCGCACCGATTCGAGACTGAGCATCCAAGCAAACGAATAACGTGGGAATTTCGTGCGCGCGGTTGTGAAAATAGTCAGCAAGTGCAAGAGCGCCACGAGTGGCAAGAGCGGGGCGCTCAATGCGTCCACCTCCAGAAAACGGACGTCGAAGAGCCGAGGCAGCGCGTCCCACTCGCTCGCGCCGGTCGGTGAATGGCCAGTGGCCTGACCGACGAGGACGAAGAGCGTGCAGGCCAGTGTGATGGCAGCGAACGCGAAACTCCATCGCAGCGCAGCGACGGGGTTCCGCACTCGGGCTACGCACACTCCGCCCATCAAGGGAACGCCGACAGACAGCTCCAACCACGGGACGGCAAAAACGCTCATGGGACGGGCCTCGCCACGT
The DNA here is from genome assembly GCA_035656475.1 of Gemmataceae bacterium. Taxonomy (GTDB): domain Bacteria; phylum Planctomycetota; class Planctomycetia; order Gemmatales; family Gemmataceae; genus SIAQ01. Next base: position 9,343 of record DASRSQ010000636.1, read on the forward strand.
CAGCAACTGGTTGGGCCTGCGCCGAAGTCGTGGACGCTGCGCTCGGTCGTCGACCCGCGAGGAAATCGCCCCACTGCCGCTCGATCTTGTCGAAGCCACGGAATAGATTGACGAAAGGTGCCACCACGAACTCCATCAAAATCGAGTCGAGATAGCCGCGCTCCAGCGCGAATATGTAGATCCACGAGCGAAACCGAACCGGCAACAGGTGCAGGTAGCGGGCATCGGGCCGTCGCAACCGGCCGCCTATCGCACCTTCCAAGCGGCGGTAATCCTGTAGCAGCATGGGCGCACGGACGAATTGCAGCGTCCGAACGCATGCATGTCCGAGAAGGTGCGCAAGCGCTACGTACCAGAGGGCAGGGATCCAGGCCCCCAGCCCGATTTCGGCCACGATCAACCCGACTTGCGTGAGCGAGGCGAAGGAGAGCACGCTCTTGATGTCCGTCTGGACGCTCCCCACCAAATGTGCGTAAATTGCGGTCACCAATCCCAGGACGATGACTAACAGCGCGAGCGCATGCGAGGCAACAAGCAGCGGATTCATTCGCAAGAGAAGAAATGCGCCAAGATGGACGGAGAGGGCCCCATAGAAGACAGCACTCGACGGCGTCGGCCCTTCCATCGCCCGCGGGAGCCAGCCCGAAAATGGCACCAGCGCCGACTTCCCCGCAGCAGCGATCACGAGGAGCAAACCGATCACAAGTGCCTGGACCGCGGTCGCCACGGTTGCACCTTCTGGCCACGGGTGCAAGGAATTAGTGGCCAAGAGCCGTCCGAAGTCACCTTCCCCCAGCATGTGATGCATCAGGATCGCAGCCAGCAACAGAGCGGCGTCCGAGACGCGATAGATGATCCAGATGTGGAGGCCGCTACGAACCGGAGCCGGCCGTTCCTGGAGGAAAGCGACAAGTAGCGCACTGGACAGGCCGACCAGTTCCCATCCAACGAATAGGGTTTCGATGGTACCTGCCAGACATGCCGTAACCATGCCAACGATAAAAATCGCAAACAACGTGAAGAATCGGTTGTAACCCCGCTCCCGATGCATGTAACGCGTGGCAAACGACACGATGACGCCGCACAGCAGGAATGTCAGGATCACGAGTGGGACCGAGAGCCGGTCGAACACGAACTTTAAGACAAAGTGGTAGTGGGGAAGACGAATCCATTCAGCGGATAGCACCGTGACGAGCCGCGTCCCCTCGATCAGCATTGCCATCAACACCCCGAGGGCGGCGAGCAATCCGGTCACCATTGTCAGGCGAGCCAAGCCGTTGATATTCCGCTCAGGGAGCGGCCGATCGATCATCGAGCTGCTTCCGAGCACCGCAAGCAGCAGGGCGGGCGAAAGCAATACGATGGGCCCCAGCACGGCAGCGATTTCCATAATCAGACTTCCACGACCTTATGGGACTGGTAGCATTTCCCGACTTCCGCGAACTCCAGATGGTCACGCCAACCGCGATACCAGTCCACGGATGATTCGGCCGTCGGCAGACGCTCGGCAACGGGTTGGTACGGAAAGAACTTGCGATATTCAAATAGCTCGATGCGGGAAGAGTGCGGATCGAGCACCGCCAGCCGTACCCAGCGATTCCGAACCAGCCGGTCGATGGCAGCGTTGCGAGACATGAGGTTGACGATCACCGCTGGCGTCGTCTCGACCACGATCAATAACCGCATCGGTTCGTGAATCTCGACCATCTGCCAGGGCAGCCCTGTTCTCATGTCGCTGGCCGCGCCGTCCATCACACCGACAAGTGATGTGATGTTGTGCGGGAGCTTCGTCCCGCAGCCCCATCCGGTCGAATCCACGCGACAGAAGTAATATTCGAGGCTTATTCCGGCGCAAACAGGCACGGCGGCGGCCAAAACGCGAGCCAATATTGTTGCCTCCGCATCATCACGCGTCGGGTCGTAGGAGACGAGAAATGCGCGGCGGTCGAGAAACAGGCCGCGGGTTCGCTGCCGCCGTCCGACAATGCAAATAGCATTGGTCGCATGACCCATCTCGGGGCGGACCTGGGCCAGGTCCTCGGATCGATTCTCGACGTGTTCCCTGGCGCCGGCAAACGTCAGCGTCAGGGGGGCCGACTCGAATCTCCTGCAACGCTCGTGGGCATTTCCGCCGAGCGCCTGCTCAATCGCGGTACGCGCATAGTCCAAATCGGCGCGATGAGTTCCGGGCAACAGGTCCTCGTCGAAGACCCTGAGGGTTTCATCACAGGTATTGTGGAGGGCGCCCAGGAACCAGGTATCGGCGGGGATGACTAACCCGCGATGTGCCAAGCCGGCTCGAACTCGACCGTCGTTCAACATCGCCGCGATCGCGCGGGCATTGGCCCCCCCCGCCGAACCGCCGCAGGCACCGCAATCGTAGGCCGACGCGTGTGGGTTATTCATGCTCCGCGACCCGTGGCCAATGAAAAGCACCAACCGGGAAAAGTTCTGAAGCAGTCCGATGTCGCGAAGCTGTCGTTCCGCGAGATCGGTCATTTCATCCGAGGTATATCCCAAGTGCTCACCCTGCGAGCCCGGGGTGCCTGCGCTTCGTTCCAGGCCAAGGCGCGTACGCGGCGGATGGACGAAGCGCGCCAGTCGTGCACGGATACCGGCGGCAAGTCGCGGTGAAAGCGTGCGGGCAATTAAAGGAATCGTTGCCAACACTCCGAGTGCTGCGGTCAAGAATGCTCCCGTCAAGATTCCACGGGTGCCCCGATGAATGTTGTGAAAGACGGTTCCCATCAGCCGCCGCGCCTGACGGCGCCTGTGGGCATCCGGCACCGCGTCGTCGGAGCGCTCTTCGACATAGTGCCTGGGTTGAATAACGATGGGACAAAGTGGCACGAAGTGAGCGTCGGCACTGCCGCGATAGTACATCGCTACGCCGAAAAACCCGGCGGCGCTGAACGTCTCACAGTCCGAGGCCGCTTCCTCCAGGTGCCGGCGAAAAGACTCCTCCCGCTCATCCAGGCAGGTGATTACCTGGAAACGGGGTGTGGCCGGCGCTGGTTGCGGCGCGTGGAGCGCGAGCGCGTCCAAGGCCTGTTCGCGGAATCGCTTCTCGTATGCCGCATGCAAGGCGCGACGCCGTTGAATACCGCCGAACGCTTCGATCTCACGAATCAGGTCCGCCCATTCCTCGGCTGTTCTGCGAAGGAGCCTGTCGGGCGGCCAGCCGAGGACCTGCGCAAGCTCGAAAACACTGAATGCCCGCTGCTGTTCGCTTGACGTAGCCGAACGAGGACAGCGCTTGCGGAGTTCGTCCCTCAGCGATGCGAGAGGGCCGGTATAGCCGAGTGTTTGTTGCGAAGCGTCAATTAGCGCGAAACGTTCCAACAACAGGCGAACCGCGAGGAATTCCGTCAGGGTGCCCGCCGGAATCGCATGTGGGACACGGTCGCCACGGATCTCGATCTGCTGAATGATGCCGGCCCAGCCCCGAAGCGAGAGCAACGTTTCCTCGAGAAATGTATCCCACGCGGATTCCGGAACGCCAAGTGCCGCAAGCGACTCGAGAATTGAGTCCAGGGCGCTGGTCTGCGCGTCTTGTAGTCGAGCCATCTCGCGGGCAAGTCGCCGCAGCCACGGTACCGGCGAGGCCCGCTTCCGGTAGAGCGATGCGAATGCCTGGAAAAACCCCTTCTCGCGGTCCGGGAGCACCCAATGCGCCACTCCTTGATCGACGAAGGCGGCGGAGAAGCGAATAAGAATCGGGTTCACGAGCAAGTCGATGTCGATGCCGGTCATTTGCAGAAGTAGATCGCGGTGCCGCAGCGGAATCGACGGAGCCTCCGTGAATTCGGGCACCGCCTGGACGCCTTCGCGACAGACATGCCAAAGTGCTTCAAGCGCAACGGCTTCCCACGTCTCCGCCGACCAACTTTCGATTCTCGACTCGCCGAATTTCTCGAAAAGTGCGTTCACCCAGTCAGGTTGGCGGCGCGCGACGGTAGTTCCGTTGCGACCGCGAAGATCGCGCATCACCCACCGCCGGGTCTCGGCGATCAATTTCTGCTTGACGGCAACGGACGCCATCGGACTGACGCGCTGCAGTGCGTCGGTCATCGCGACGAACCAAGAGAGTTCCTCCGCTGGCCCGGACCGTAGCGGGTATTGGAGCATGGCGAGCCGAAGGTCGATCCGGCTGACTAATCGGGCTACGCCATCGACCGCGCTTATCCCGAGATCGTCCTCGAGCACCGCCCACAAATCGTCGGCCCGGATGCGCCCGGCCGTAAGCGCATCACGATAGCTGGATTCCGGAAGATAGGGCTCGCCGCCGAATATCTGGGTACCATGTTCGAGCGCCTGGTCGAACGGCAAATCCTCAAAGGCGTGTAACGTATTATGGTGGATGAAGACCGTGATGGGGCCCTGTGCAGGAAGCAAATGCGCGGCCCGCTCGATTGCCTCTCGCAGCACTCGATAACGGCCATCCGTGGCGGCGGAGCTGCTCATCGCTTGTCTCTCCGCCGAGCACGAGGCGCGGAAGCGGCCGGCCGGTCCAGAAGCCTTTTTGCCTCAAGCTGTTCCTTTCGCAGTAGTTCCAACGTGTCGGTTGCCTGCGCCAGGAAATACTCCCGCAAAGCCGTCAGTATCTTCCCAAACGCCGGGTCGCGAAGTCGGTAGAAGATTTGATTTCCTGCCTTCCGAGTCTGGACGATGTGCTTGTTCCGGAGGATCGCGAGATGCTGGGACGCATTAGCTTGCTCGATGGCGATCTTTTCGCACAGTTGACCAACGGATAGTTCGCCTTGCTGGAGATGCTCGACAATGGCCACACGCGTCGGGTGTGCCAAGGCCTGAAAGACCTCGGCCTTGAATCGGCGCATTGACTCGAGCACGAACCACCTGCGGGGGCTACAACACTGCTTAAGAATATGCATGTATTGGAATGTACTGGGCAAGAACACGCAAGAGCATCTGGGCTGTGCCTAACTCAAATCGCTTCTTCAGAATAGTGCGGGACTTGCGCCGACAACTGCATCCCTCGGCCGACGTGGTTGTCGCGCGTGGCCCCGGATGCGTCGCGCTCACTGGCCCATCGAATGCTTCGTCCCCAGACTCAACACGTACGCCGTGCGCAGTCCCGCGATCGACTCCCAGGGCGTGGTCCAGCCGAGCTTCGACCAAACGGTTTCGACGATGATCCGCATGGGAAAATGAAGGAGAGATAATCCACTTCGGCAAATTGCTCTTGCACGAATCGGTGCGCGCGGCTTGAATATTCCGCCGGTTGGGTGTCCTCGAAAGCGTTCCGGGCGGTTCAGATCCCTGGATATCTCACGCATTAAACAGGTGAAGCTGCCATGAGCATTCGACGATCGCGATTGTCGGCGGGCATGTTAGCAGTCGCGGCATTGCTGCTCCTCTCCGACCCGAGTTACGCAATCTATGATGGACTCGGCCCCTCGAAAGACGATTGGGGAATCAAGTACGATGTGGACTTGAGCCCCGCCGATGAGGGCAAGCTGACGGTCGAATTCAAAGTCGCCGACGAAGGACGACTGAAACCCTTCTATTCGGCCACCGTAGTCGCGTTCAGCAAGCAGGCCGACAACCAGGGACGCCGTTCCTACGACGTCAAAGCGCCTATCTCATTTCAAACGACCGCGGACGGGAAACTAGCGGGCCAGGTGCAGATTCCCGAGGGATTAGCCGATCGCGCCATGATTCGGATTCTCACATTGACGGTCGACGGCAAGAAGCGATCGCACGCTGCGTACTATGACATTCCGCTCAAGAAGTACGTGACCAAGGATCCGGCCACCGCATCGTCCTCGGCTGCGCCGTCGGCACCGAAGGCGACAAAGCGGTAAGGGGCATGACTCGGCGATCGAGACAGCCCTCAGTATTTTGCCGACGAGCTTCCTTCCCTCCCAGGATGCCTGATCGTCGTAAGTGTGCTTGTCAGAGCGCGCTTCGGCCACTTGACCTCGTCTTGGTTGACATTATTTTAGGGAAGATTGCCTGGCAAACGGCTGAGAATGTTCAGCCGGGCGCACGTCTTGAGCAGTCTGCCACGACGCAGCGCTCGACATTTCATCGACCATGAAATCGAGCCGGCTTTTAAGCCGATCGATACTGGACGGCGTTGCGCGAAGTGAAGGTCGAGGTGGTCGATGCGCGCAAGGTGCGCTTCGAGCATACCGCCGGCAGGCACCTTTGTCGATGAACCTCTGGCGAACCGCGGCCAGCGCTAGCGGCCCGAAATCGGCGGCTGGTGTATCGCCATACATCTGCCGCAGGGTGCGCAACGAGACTCGAATGCTATCCACCGTCGGCGTCGGGCGTCCTTCCTTGCGGTAGTAGCGCTCGGCGAACGCTTTGTACGCGCGGCAAAGTTCAGCGATCGTCATGCCGTGTCGCTCAACCTGTGCAACTAGCACACGGCCGCCGGCCAGCCATTCGCCGACAAGACGGTCATACTCTCGGACACTCGTCTTGCCGCCGTGCGGGCCCAAATAGTGATCGCGTCCAGCGATCGTGACGACGGCCTGACCGCTCGCTTTATGGCGACGGTACTTAGGAATCGAGGTTCCTGCTTTTCGTGGCATTATCGTGCGATCTCCTTCCGAGGTCGGGGAATAAAACGGTATTTACCGTTTTATTCCCCTTGGAATGAGCCGCACTGCCGACCGCCGGCAGGTAACAGAAATGCTTGTTTCGGCGGGATTTACGAATAGTCGGGGCGACAGGATTTGAACCTGCGACCTCAGCGTCCCGAACGCTGCGCTCTAGCCAGGCTGAGCTACGCCCCGTAATCGCAACCATCTGAACAACATTCAGTTGAAGCGAAAAATGCGTTTAACGACATGCCAAAGCTTCGATCCGACACGGCTGGCCTGGTCGAACCGCAAGCCCGCGGGAAGGAAAGTATAGCCGCTCGGCAGTTCGTCCACTACCCCAGCCATCCTCTCGGCCGGCGGCACGGCGCTGTGACGAAATGGGGGGCTGAGCACTCGCTTCAGAACGCGGCCTTCTTTTCTCAGATTAACTCGGCTATGGGGCGGCCGTCTTCGACGATCGGGCGTGGCCGCCCTCGCAGGTCGAGATACGTGCCATCGAGCGGAACGCCCATGTGATGAAAGATCGTGGCGGCGATATCGCCTGGCGTGACCGGCCGCTCGCGAATCTGACCGGCATCGTGTTCACTGGCGCCGATAATCTGGCCATGTCGGAATCCGCCACCGGCGACAGTCATGGACATGACGGGTGGCCAATGGTTGCGGCCGTCGGTACTGTCTTGCGTGCCGATCTGCGGTGTGCGGCCGAATTCTCCCATCGCCAGCACCAGCACGTCATCGAGCAGCCCCCGCTCGCCGAGATCAGCCACCAGTGTGGTCAGCAGATGATCGAAGACAGGCAGTAGCGGCCGGAGACCACTCATGATGCCGCCATACGGCGGAATATTGTCGCCGTGGGTGTCCCACGTGCCCGACGAACTGTGATTGCTCAGATCAATGGTGACGAAATTCACGCCCGCCTCGACCAGGCGCCGCGCGAGCAAAGCTTGCTGACACCAAGGATGCTCGCCGTATCGATCGCGATTCTCTTGCGGCTCGCGCGACAAATCGAATACCGCCTGGGCGCGATCGCCCGCGACGATGTCGACGGCTTGCTGGGAAAAGCGATCGAGCGCTTGCATCGAGCCGGACAAGTCGAGATTCCTGCGCAGCCGATCGAGCTGTCCGCGCAACTCCTGTCGCGATCCAAGTCGGTTGAGGTCAAGTCCGCCCGGCAGCTTGAAGAGGTTGCCGACATTGGTGGCCACGAAGGGATCGTATTGCTTGCCGAGATAACCACCAAAAGCCAGGTGATCGCGATCCTTCAGATTTAGCGACACATACGGCGGCAGCGCCGGGTCGTTCGGCCCGCGAAATTTTGCCACCAGCGACCCGATCGCCGGATACATGCTTCCTTCACGATTCAAACGGGGCTCGGCTTCCGAGTTGCCCGATTGCATGACCATATTGGGTTCATGATTCGAGAATCGCGCATCGACCGAGCGGATGATTGTCATCCGGTCGAGCATGGCGGCTTGCTTGGGCAAATGCTCGCACAGTCGAACACCGGGAAGAGCCGTGGGAATGGTCGCAAAGGGGCCGCGAATTTCGCGCGGCGCATCGGGCTTGGGATCCCACGTGTCGATGTGGCTCGGGCCGCCGGTCATCCACAGCAAGATGACGCTCTTGCGATTGTTCGAACGCTCGCTGCCCGCGGCGCTCCGCGATCGCAGCAGGCCCGGCAAGCTCAGGCCGGCAAGGCCAGCCAACGACGCCTTGAGCACGCCGCGCCGATCCCACACCACGACGCCTTCGCGCTGGCGCGCATTGAAGCTCGTGAAGGCATGGCCGTGCGAATTGGAATGCGGTGTCGGCCGCATGGGCAGGCTCGGCTGGGACGGCAGGCAATGGTCGGGCGGGCGGATTTCGGGCAGCGGTTCGCCCGTTCAGGCTACCCCGGGGCCGGCCATTCTGCAACGCGATTCCTCGACGGTCGCCTGGAGCGAGCTACCGCGCCGCGCGGCGGTGCTCGACGTGTACGGCAACCTGCAGCTTGCCTTTGCGGCGCACGTCGAATTCTTGGCCTGGCTCACCCCGCTGCTCGCTCGAGTTGACCGGACCGCGCAGTTCCACCACGGCCGGCCGGCAAGTGGCCAGTTCAATGAGGAACTTCCCTTCCACGGGATTACGACGTCCGCCCGCGGCTGCGGGAGGTGTGTGCAAGAGAGCGCACAACTGACCATCGACGCGCTCGGTTCCCATCAACATGACTTCCAAGGGCTCTTTCGAAAACGCCGGATCCCAGGCCGCCAGCAGCTTCTGCGTGTAGTCCGCGGGTAACTGCACGCGCTCGCCGACGCGCATGCTGCGGCCATTAAAGAAGACACCCAGCGGATTCGGCTTGCCAAGACTTTCGAGCGTGCGGGCAACGATCTCTCGTTCCTCGTCCGGCGGTGCCAGGCCGCGTTCATCGGCGATGAGCAGATCCTCCCCCTGCCGCGCGGCAAGATACGTCTTGCCTGCTACGGGCCTATCGGATGATTGCACTGTGCCCGAGCGTGGCTGGGTGCTTTGCTGCGATTGTTCATACGTCAGTCGCACCTTGGCCGACTGCCCCGGATCGGGATCGAGCCGCACGACCAGCGATTGCTCCTCGCGCACCGCCGCCTGATCGTTCACGTCGACGACCTCCCCGCCCTGCGAACGGACGGTCTTCAAGTCGATGGTAAATCGCAACGTTTCGTGGGCCGCGTCCCCCACGGCTAGCGGCCGATAGGTAAAGCGATACTCCTGTGGCGGCGCGCCGGAGACCGCCTCGAGGTGGCCCAGCCACACGACGAAGGTTGCGAGGTAAGCGAGTCGCGACATTATGAGCGCACCCTCCCAACGATGCATGAAAGGTAGGTTGCTTGCACCAAATCAACAGGCCGCCGAATGGTGCTCGCTCTCCTGGTGCCGGTCAAGGGCAATCCAATCGCACGGAGTGCAAGCATCGGCCGGCATTGCAGACGCGCGCAAAAAACCGCGTTACGGCCGGCAGAAGCCCACCGCAACGCGGGATCAGGGGACGATTTCACAGCCTCTCGAAAAGCCCCAGGATCGTATCAGGGGCTCTCTCCGCTCAGACTATTCGATCAGCTGCGGCACCTGGGCATAGCGCAGTCGGTCGTGCTTTTTGGCGTCGTAACGCTCGATAACGCCGGCGGACACCAGCTCGTCACGCATCCGGACAGGCACCGGATAGCCGTTGCCGCTGATCGAGTTTGGATCGAACGGATGGAACGAGAAAATGCCGTCCGAACCGCGGATCCGCCCGTACCAGTCGCGACCAGATTGAAACTTATCGACGGGCTGATTCACGGTTTTGTGGCACCGCATGCACGAAGCCCGATCGACCTCGACGAAGCCGGCGTCGTACTTGGCTGGCACGATATGAAAGGCCGCCTCGGTCGTGGGAGCGGCGGCGACGGCGCCGTTGGCCCCTTCAGCCCAAGGATTGCCCAGCGCCGACTTGAAAGTGGTCTTCGTGAGCAACTCTGCAACCAACGCGTCGTCTTCCAGCGACGGCAACACATAGACACCCATCGACTGCTGGAAAGTCTTCCGCGGATGCTGATCCGCTAGCTTGCGTTCGGGAAGCACGGTCGGCCCTGACAGCAGCTTCACGGCCGACGCCAGCGCCGGCCGCTCTTGCCAGTTGGGGCGCAATTCCTTGATGCCCTCGGCCAGGTCCTCGGCGCGCGGGAAGGGACGAAAGACGTCGATGGCCCAATCGTCAACCTCGCGGAAGCGTACGCGCACTTCAAAGCAATAGTCCCGCCCGTCCGCGCCACGCATCATCAGCACTTCTCCCACGGCGGCCCCCGTCGGGAAGCGCCAGGCGTAGCCGTTCTGTCCGTCGCCTTGCTGCCGACTGCGAAACCAAACGATCGGATGCACCTTCCCGTCTTCATCTCGCGGCAGGCGCAGGAAGCGGAAGGTCCACACGTTCTTGGTGCGATGCGTCCCGGCCGGCGTGCCCCAGGGGAACTCGCGATTGCCGTTGCCGAACGGTTCGCTGCCGTTTGCCGAGATGTTGTAGCTAGCACGATGGACGCCCGGCATCTGGCCGTTCCAGAATTGGTAGGCCTTGGGCATCTCGCGGTCGGTGTAGACGATCAACTGCGGGTCCTCGAAGATCGCTTGTACCTCGGGGTCGGCGACTTTTGGCAGGTAGTCTCGCAGTCGCTTCTCGCTCTTGGCCGGCATGAGACGCACCAAAGCCTCGCGCTTGGCGTCGGCCGGGGCATCCTCGGTCATCGACCACGCCGAGCGCTCGGCAAGTAGAAGTGCCGCAACAAGCGGCAATAAAAGACGCTTCATGAAAAGTTCCTCCCTGCAAGCAAGTAAAACCGTTGGTCCGTCGAATCCTGCGATAAAACCATTCGGAGGCCGAGGGACCCCACCGCTTTGGCGGATTCTTGTTGCAACGATGATTGAGGCATAGCCGTCGGCCATCAACCCTCAATATTCGGGGGTATTTTCTGCGCTTCGTCGCCTTTCTATTTTCACTATCTTGCGCAAGCAGGGGTCAAGCCGGGTGGCGATTAATTAGCCATGCACTCTGTATGACTTGCTATCGCACAGGTTAGCGGAGTCGAAGAAGCATCAAGGTATTCCGATGGCACGATGTTTGTTGGGGTGATATTTAGGGATTCTCGGTCCAGGAAAATTACAAAAAAGAAACGAAGGCTCTCGCGAAAAATGGCGGAATGCACGGTGACGTGAAATGCTGGCGTTTGCTGAAGGCCGATGCCAAGCGCGAGGCATTGGTGCGTCTCATGCCGGCCAAGAGCGAGAAGCGACTGCGAGACTACCTGCCGAAAGTCGCCGATCCCGAGGTACAAGCGATCTTCGAGGACCCGCAGTTGATCGTCTACACCGACCGCGAGATGCCCAAGGCCTACCAATTCTGGAACGGCCAGATGCCGGGCGT